>NZ_JACVUH010000011.1:0-122952 GCF_016516865.1 Enterococcus sp. S53 | reverse complement strand
ACGTGGTTCAATGTCTGATAGTGCAAGTGTAAGTGATTCGACTTCAACAAGCGAAAGCCTAAGTGTGAGTGAATCAGCTAGCGAAAGCACCAGCATTAGTGACAGTGAACGTGGTTCAATGTCAAATAGTGCAAGTGTAAGTGATTCGACTTCAACAAGCGAAAGCCTAAGTGTGAGTGAATCAGCTAGCGAAAGCACCAGCATCAGTGACAGTGAACGTGATTCAGTATCACTTAGCGCCGAATCAAGTGATTCTGGGTCAGCAAGCGATAGTCTGAGTGCTAGCAACTCGGCTAGTCAGAGTGAAAGCTTTAGTGCCTCTGATCGAGATTCAGTCTCCATGAGCGCTAGTGAATCAATCAGCGAAAGTACCAGCGTGAGTGAATCTGCTTCGCTAAGTACAAGTACAAGTGATATCAACTCTGATATCGTCAGTGAATATCACAGCAATAGCTTGTCTGAGAGTCTATCAGAGCTGCAATCACAATCAACTAGCCAAGATCATTCACTTTCGGCAAGTGAGTCTATCAGCGGCTCTACTTCAACACCATCAAGTTCTAATCATAACAACGGAGTGAATGGAAATACAGTAACGCCAATTGGCAATACTGGAGTAGGGGGTCGTACGACCGGTGCATCTGGTTCTACTCTTCCTAAGACTGGCGAATCTGATGCAAGTGGTATTCAAATGTCTCTTGCTGGAATTGCCACGCTGTTAGCTGCTATTGCTTTAATGAAAAAGAAAAAAGATGAAGCAAAGCGTGAAACAGAGTAACTCGTTAGTTTTGTTTTGTGAAGAGCTAGGATAAATTTCCTAGCTCTTCTAAAATGATAAAAGTACTTCTATTAAATAAAAAAGCATCACAGTTAGGCAAACTAACTGTGATGCTTTTTTATTGGCTATGGTTGGTTATGGAAATTCAACATCGAATGAACCATCTTCTGTTTTTACCAACTCGGATAATAATAAATTTCTGACTGCTTCTAGATAAATGGCTTCACGCATTTCAGTAAAAGAACGATGTGCTTCTACTTGAAATTCATAGATGGGACGATGTTGTCCCCAGTTTCGCCCATTGATGACTGTTTTCAATTGTTGCAGGTTGTCTGATTGTTCGATCCAAAGAGTATCTAAGGCTTTTAAAAGAATGATTCGCTTGAAAAACAGCTGTTGGAAACTATCTGGCATAAATTGATGAATGTGAGTCAAACGCTCTGAAATCAGATCCAATAAAAATTTTTTGACCGTTCGCTTATTAAATTTATCTAGTTTCTCGATTTCAAAAACATCAAAATTATAGTCCAAATTATTAAAGATAAAATCAAGGATCGTTTGTTTATTTAGGTTCTCTTTTTTAGTGATGAGCTGATTGATTGCTTCTTCTATGCATTGATTAATGATATTTTCTAATTCAACCGGAGTGCCTGTCATAATTCTGTTTCTCATGCTGTACATTTTGTCTCTTTGAATGGTAATGATTGAGTCAAATTCAAGCGTTGTTTGACGTCCGGCAATTTCTTGATTTTTGCGATTGCTTTGAGACTGATTGATTAGTTTATTATATTTTTTCTTTTTTAAAGGAGTGAGATCATTGGATAATTCTTCTTGTTCAGTTAATAATTCTCGTTCGTCGGCGGCCCATTTGGGTGCACTTTCAACCACGATTTTGTCTTCCATAGATACATAAAAAATGCTGTCACCCGGATCTCCTTGACGTCCAGAGCGGCCCCGAAGCTGATTATCAATTCGGTCACTGGTCATCCGTTCAGTTCCTACTACTAACAGACCACCATTTTCCCTCGCATCTTGTTCAAGCTTAATATCTGTACCACGTCCAGCCATTGATGTAGCCACAGTTACGGCACCTTTTTTACCAGCTTCTGAGATGATCCAGGATTCTTTGGTCGCTGTTGTAGCATTTAAAAGATTATGAGGGATTCGATGTTTTAAGAGAATCAGAGAGTATAACGTCGACATTGAGACTGATCCTGTTTCAATCAAAACGGGCCGTTCTTGCGTCAAAGCGTTTGTTACTGCTTCTAAAGAAGCCATGATCTTTGACTGATTGGTCACATAGACCAGATCCTGATGATCTTTTCGGCGAATGGGTTTATTTGTCGGAATTTCGATTACGTCAATATCATACGTTTCTCGAAATTCGTCGGCGTCTGTTTTGGCAGTACCAGTCATTCCGGACAAAATTTTAAATTTTCGGAATAGGTTTTGGTAGGTAATGGAGCCCATGGATCGGCTCTCTGTAGTGATCTCTACGCCTTCTTTCGCTTCGATTGCTTGATGAAGGCCAGCTTGTAGTTTTGTTCCAATCAGCTTACGTCCATTTGCTTCATCAAGCAAAAGAATCTCGTTGTCCTCCACAACATAGTCTTTGTTTAAGTGTAAGAGATAATTGGCCCGTAAGGCAATGACTAAATGACGGTAAAGATTTTTCCATTTTTCTGAAAGAATAGTTTCAACACCTAAGTAGTCTTCGGCTTTTTTTATGCCTGCTTCTGTAAACCAAGCATGACGTTTGTTTTCACTTCTCATAAAGTCTTTACCTTCAATCAAGCTTTTCACAAACCAATCAGATAACGTAAAAAAGTTCGACTGAACTTTGGGTGCTCCTGAAATGATCAATGGTGTTTGCGCCATATCAAGTAATATTGCATCGATTTCATCTATCAGTACATAATTGAAGTGGGTGACGTATTGTTCGTCTGGAGAAACAGCCAAGTTGTCAAACAAATAGTCAAAGCCCAGTGCGCTATGCGTAGTATAGACAATGTCTGCTGCATAGACCACCTCTTTATCGATTTCTTCTCCTTCATCTTCATGTTCAGGAACACCTACAGCTACGGATAGTCCTAGAAAACGATAGACTTTTCCTGTTTCTTCAATATCTCGCAAAGCTAAATACGTATTAGAAGTAATCAAAAAATTGCCTTTGCCTCCCAGACCATGTAAATACATCGGCATGGTTGCGGTCAATGTTTTTCCTTCTCCAGTTTTCATTTCAGCGACATTACCGTAAAAAAGAGCAATTGCACCAAGAATTTGAACAAAATAAGGCTCCATTCCTAGGACACGACGGTCTGCTTCGACAACTACAGCATAGGCTTGCGGGAGTAAACTCTCTAGTTTTTTGCCTTGTTCGAGTAGTTGTCGAAAATGAATGGTTTGCATTTGCAATTCTTGATCTGACAAATGTCGATAGTTTTCCGCGAGACTTTGAACTTTTCTCGCTAACCGAATATACTTGCGAAACTTTTTATCTTTCATTTTTATTGATCCTCCTTTCAAAAACTTCTATTGCTTATGGCTTAATCAGCAATGCTTTCTAATTTAGCACGAATCATGACGTCGTCTAGTTCCAAAAGATATTCCCTCATCAAATCATTGGCTTCTAAAAAAAAGACGATTTTTCCCTTCTGAGTAACTAGTTTCATCTCTCTTGATGCAATAAGTGGTTCCTTATTTTGATCAAGCAGCGCTTCACCAGAACTTGTTACGAAGTGAAGCGAAAACGTATAGGTTTTGGTGGTATCCATATTATAGTAGGGAAATTCACCTTGATAGATAGATTCTTGATCACCTGCTTCCAGAGAGTCTTCAGTTCGCAAAACGACAGCTTTCAATTCTAACTTAGGAGTTGTTTCAGCGTCAGGGGCTCTAGATTCTGTAGTAGGTGTTTCGTTGCTTGTTAAGTTTTCTTTCAAAAAAAAGATACCTCCTACCAGCAAAACAAGAGGTATTATGACTTCAATTAGCTTCTTCATATAAAATCCTTCTTTATGGGAGATGTTTTTAAGAAATTCTTCCGTTTTTTCAATCCACGTGTTTTTCAGATGATCATCAAAAAATGAATAGCTACTTTCTAATTTGAATTTAAATCGATAATACCACAATGACCAACATCACCTTTTCCTTTTTTTTTTTCATTTCAACAAAAAACAAGTACAAAAGGCAAATTTAAAACTGATAATATTTTATTAAACATTGTAGATTAAAAAAAAGTAAGAAAATTGGAGATGAAAATGAAGAATCAAAAAGAACTCATTCAAAGAATAGTCGCGAGCTTTTTTCTTTTGTTCATCGTTGAGATAGGAAAGCATATCCAGGTTCCATTTTTTGTTTCAGAACAGATACCAGAAGAATCAGCTAGTTTGATTTTGAAGTTTTTAGCGACATCAACCGGTGGGAATTTCACTGTTCCGACGCTTTTTTCTTTAGGAATGGGCCCGTACATGACCGCTCTGATCATCTGGACGACGATCAGCATGATTGATACAGAAAGTATCGGAAATCTTTCCACCAAACGAATTGGTTATATTCAACGCTGTTTGACTCTTTTATTTGCTATCCTTCAAAGTTGCGCACTAGTCTTAAAATTTCGTTCCTCAATGATTGATCAAAAAGCTATTGGAGGTTCTATTGTCCTGTTGTTTTTAGGAGCAGTTCTTGTATTGTCTGCCGGGGGATTGTTCGTTGCATGGCTAGCTGATATCAACATTGATAAAGGAATCGGAGGTCAAAGTCTGTTTATTGTTCCAGGTTTACTGATGAATATCCCAGCTATGTTAATTTCGGGACAAACAGAATCTGTTCATTTGAGTCAAAACTTTCTTATCGGGTTAGTTATGTTGACCTTGGTTTTTATTTATCTCACACTGTTTCTTTACAGTGCAGAGTACCGTATCAATATTGAGCGGACAGGTATCGACAGTCGCTTTAACAATTCGTATATTCCTATTCGACTTTTACCTGCCGGGGCAATGCCTTTTATGTTTGCAGTAACCGTCTTTTCAATGCCGCAGCTTTTACTATTGAACGAAAAGTGGGGGGACACAGGCTTTTCGAATTTTATTACGACTTACTTTTCATTTAATAATGTGCGGGGTGTTTTCACTTATGGTCTGATTCTCTATGTTTTAGGTTACGGATTTAGTTTTATAAATGTTCGACCATACGATATAGCGAAAAATCTAAAAGAGACAGGAGATTATATCTTAAATGTTGCTCCTGGTAAACAGACAGAGCAATATATATGGAAACGTTTGTCGACCGTTGCATTGCTTGGCAACAGTTACCTTGTGATCATTTCAATGATTCCTTTATTGATTGGATTGCAAAATCAAATTATTTCCAACTTAGCTTTTTATTTCGGAAGCATTTTTATGTTGATCATTATTTTAGAAACTATCACAAATGAAATACGGTTCCTCTTTTCCAGACATACTTACCGGATTTTTTAGAGGATGTTAGGAGGCAATTCTTTGAACTATTTTATTCCTGATTGGACGAGTAGTAGCGGCAATTTAGAAAGTGATTACATGATGAATATCATTCAGCTTTTCAAGAACAATCAAGAACCGTATCACTTATTGTTATTGGAGCATATGCCGTTTTTACGTTATCAGATGCATGCATATGAATTAGAAGCAGCGCAAATGACTTCACTTTATGATTGCTTGCAAGACATTCAAAAAACCAATGGATTTCCCTTAGATGTCGATGACTTGCCTCTTGCTGAGAATGTGGAGAAGGTCTATACACCTTTTGGGATCACACTGATTAAGGAAAATCAACCATTTGGTGAAATTCGGTTCAATACATTTGGTTTTGCAGAACAGATGTATTTAATGACGGAACCTTATCGACATATTCTCTTTTTCGATGATCGGGGATTTATTTCTGCAAAATCGTTTCAGAATGACAAAGGGGAACAAGTAAAGAAGATTTATTATAACGAATCAGGAATAGAAAAATGTGTGGAATACTTTGGAGAAAATCCACACGTTGAGCTGATAAGTCCCCAAAGAATTGGGCTAAAGAAAAGTCAGTATCGAAGCATGGATGAACTTCTTTTAGAGATGATGAATCAATCTCAACTGAACCTTGAGTCAGAAGATCAAATAATTTGTTTGACAAATGAGCGGAGTCTAAGATTGGTCAAAACGAACGAGGAACGAAAAAGAGTGATCCAGATCGTTTCTGATGCCCACAGACTTTCAACTTGTGCATCAGATGAAAAAGCAGAATTATGGGCAGGCGAAAATAAAATTATTACTGATTCGACTAGTAATCAAACAGCGCTTCTCTCTTTAATGAGACAGTCCGGTATTAATGACCTATCACGGATACAGCGCATACCTATTTACACAACTTCTTTTCAGCTGGGCAATAGCAACTCCATTCCCCAGCTGGTTCTTTATTGGAACGCCGGTGAGCTTAACGAAGACGTTCGAAGAATCCATCATTTATTACTGCAAAAAGTTATTCAGAATGATCGTTATGACTTAATCATCGAAACAACGACATTCCAAAGCGAAGTCGTTTTACGAGAAGCACAAAAAGAACTGGTTGATACTCATTTCGGTGTCGATAGTGAATCAGAGGAGTATCAAAAGGTATTAAAGTATTTTGAAGCAAAAAAGGCAAAAAAGTTATTTAAAACGGATAAAGAGGCGATTGAAGAGATTCGAGAAAGCAAAAATTGGCGAAATCTAGTAGAGGCAGTTGATGTCAATTTTAGGATTCACTTTCGTTTGGATTCTCATCTCACCGCGATTCGTCAGGATTTCAATGAGACACGGTTGTATATTGATTTGTCTGCTGAAGTTGATGTCCAGAAACAAGCACTAGCTGTTAGTGCAGGGATTCCTCAGCTTGTTAGGAAGAAAACCGATTATGTGGATGACCAAAAGAATGGGCAAATCATTGGTCAAATTAGAGAATTAGATGCAGCAATCGCTTTTTACATGGACGATTTAAATAATTGGAACCAAGCATTAGTGGAAAATATTAGTTATATTGAGCATTTTAGTGAGGAAAATATTATGAAACAATGGAGGGAGTTGCTAAATGGTGTCGTCTAAACAGATTCAGGTATTTCATATTGCAGCTGTTTCTTCCGAGTGGCAAAAACGGCTCTCTCCTTTGTTTGCCTATCAGTGGCTTCCGTTAGCCTATGATTTCAGCAAAGATGAGCAGGAGCTGCAGCTGTTTAAGAAAGACAAATATAATAGCAAATATCATCGGGCAATTTTTCTTCTAGAGGAAAATGCCGCAATTCTTGAAAATTTTGAATTTTTAAAACAATTGCCTGCCTACCAAATATTTTACGAAGAAAATGATCGACTATCTCCAGAAATTCAAGCGCTTTTCACATTAAAAGCAGCGAATCGCTTTGATAAAAAGCAGCTAGAAAATGTTTTTCGTATGATCAATGAGCAATTTTCAGCAAAGCAACAAGGATATAAGCTATCTATGGATCACATGAAATTTAATAAAGATGTTTCGTTGCAGATCGCTAAAGAAGGACATGCAGCCTGTCAGGTAAAGGCGCAATTGACATCGGACTATCAGCAAATAACTACTTGGAAAATGACTAACCTGATTCCTAAAAATGAACGCACCTGCTTTTATCCGGAAATCGCAAATATCGAAGGAGAAGCGATCGTGAAGATCAAACTCTTTTTTATTAGAGAAAACACGAATCAAGTCATCCAAGTGATTGAGATTCTTCACGATCAAATCATAAATGGGGAACCGATTTACTTCAAATTAGATCAAAATTCATACATCAATGTTTCATTGTATGCCAAAGGAAATCGAGGGCAATTTACGATCGGGCAGATGCACCTGCGTAGAGCAATGGCGGATGAAAGTGTCATGATTCCAGGAGGTGGTCGGATTCGGGATGAAGAGAATCTGGGGGGAGAAGTGATCTATTACTTTAACCCGGGAGATTTAAAACCTCCATTAGCGGTTTATTTTTCTGGCTATCGTTCAGCTGAAGGTTTTGAAGGCCGTGGGATGATGGGAAGTATGGGCTGTCCTTTTCTGCTGATTGGTGATCCTCGTTTAGAAGGTGGAAATTTCTATCTAGGCAGCCAGAAATTCGAACAAGAAATCGTAGCGATCATCTTAGGAAAACTAGCACTGCTAGGTTTTGAAAAGTCAGATCTCATTTTATCCGGATTGTCGATGGGAACGTTTGGCGCGCTATATTTTGCTAGCGATTTAAGCCCAAACAGTGTCATCGTGGGAAAACCGTTGACGAATCTTGGTTCCATTGCTCTAAATGAACGCATCAATCGACCAACTGGATTTCCAACCTCATTGGATATGCTGCTTTACAATATTGGGGTTGTTTCAAAAGAAGCGAGCAGTCAATTGAATGAGCGGTTCTGGAGCAAATTTAAAAGTGGCGATTATCGTGAGACGACATTTGCTATCGCCTATATGAAACAAGACGATTACGACATGGAGGCATTTCCAATGTTGTTTGATTTTTTAAAAAATAATTTCCCCATGACTCGTGTTCTGTATAAAGGCATGATCGGCCGACATAACGATAATAGTCCCACCATCAATAGTTGGTTTTTGAAACAATACAAAAATATTCTTGTGCATACATTTCACCGTGATATCAAGAAAATATTATAGGGAATGAGGGAGTCGATGAATAGTTTATATCGTATCAAGTGGGGGATCGACTTTAATGACAATTATAATTATGGCGCAAAAATAGCTTATATGCCCTCTGGGGAGGTCTCTTATTCTTCTCCTTTGATGCCTCCCGGCGTCAGTATTAAATCTTGGTATTCGAAAACAGAATTTCATATTAGTCGGAAATCACCAATGCTGCCTATGTTACTGCCGGGACACAAGTACGAGTTAACACTTCATGCTGAATTCGATCGTGAGGAAGCAGTACAGCTATTGATGGAATTTTTTGATAAAGATGGGTTTTTTCTTGAAAAACTAGTCTTCGAAACAAACCAGGAATGTTTTCTCTTTCCCAAAGGTGCCACTGATTACCAGATTCATATGGTAAATAAAAAGCATCAAGAGATTCTTTTTAAGGAATTGGTTTTATCCACTAAGGAGAATCAAGCATTTGAAGTGGTTCCTATAAATGCAGACACTGGAGCAAACGAAGGCTCAAACATAGCTACCAGCGTTGTTGCGGTTACACCGCTGGTTGAGAAACATGCTGCATTATCGGTCGTATTTGAAAAACAGAACAGCTATGTCAAAGAATATGCACTTTCAGATTTTGAAGCAGGATTGTTTGTTGAACCGGATATTAAGGCTGCATCATCGTACTTGGAGGCATTACTTGAAGAAATCTACCAGCGAAGCGACAGTCCCGAAAAAATCAACCTTAAAATGGGACAAAATTTTTCTCTGCTGGAATCTTGTTACCAAGAAGATTTTTCTGTATTAGCTTTATTATTTGCAAAGCCAAATGAAGAAACTGAAGCACCCGAGCTTATGGATCGTTTGCAAAAAAAGATCGTACTTAATCAAAGGGCACTAAAAGTTTTAGAGAATGTAAAAGAAAACAGGAAGAAATCAACCTAATAAAGAGGGGGACATCATGAATTTTTTTGTAAATAAAGCAATGGGGATTGGCAATTCTGGTGTGGAACATGCACAGTTCTATCGTGCTGCTTGTTTTGATAGAAAAAGAATTCCCTATAAGTATATTTTTATGGAATTAGTGAAGAATCTCCATGAAGCCATGGCAGCTTGGAAAATACCAGATGATAAAGTCATCTCCATGTGGGAGTATTTTGCACTAGAAGGTGATTATTTAAGGAAAGGGGCTAAAGCAGTTTTTACTGCACAACAAGATCTCTTAGTAGATGCTACGAACACACATAGAGTCAAAGAAACTATCACATCCTCAGGATTAAAAATCGTAGAGCATATGGAAAAATCTCCTAGTCGAAAAAAAGAAGGCTTACTGCTAGTTTCGGATTATCGGGTAGAGATCTTTGACTATCGAACGAATCAAAGAAAAATCATGTACAGTTACCAAAATGATCCGCATCGAGGAAGAGTAATGACGAATATTCATTTGTTTGCTTTCAAAGGCAAACATCGTTTCTTTAGAAATGAGGTCTTATTGCAGCGATTTTTCTTTAAACAACTGATAGAAGAATTCCCAGAAACCAAAAGTATCATCATTGATCGGGGGGAGGAAAGCGAGGCTGCTTTGTATGATCATTGTCCTCCGGAAATCAAATTGATTGAGATTGTTCATGCCGATCATTTATCTGATCGTGACGTAGCTAGCGCACCTCTTTGGAACAATTACTATGAATTTGCTTTGACACATTTGGAACAAGTCGCTCATATCGTTGTTGCGACAGAATTGCAAAGGCAAGATTTGTTGATCGACTTTCCAAACGAATCTCAAAAAGTTGTCACGATCCCGGTGGGAGGGATTCGTGATATGACAGAAGACTCATTTGAAATAGGCAAACAACAGGCAGAGAAGTTTGTGACGGTCTCTCGTTTGGCATCTGAAAAGCACATTGATCTTGTGATGCGGGCAATTGCTGCAGCAAAAAAAGAATATCCAACGATCTCTTTAGATATCTATGGTCAAGGGGGAGAAGAAGGTAAGTTAAAAGCAGTGATCAAGGAGTTGAATGCAGAAGAGTACATTCGGTTAAAAGGGCATTCTCATGCAATCAATGAAGTATATCCTGATTATGATGCATTTATCTCTGGTTCTTTTTCAGAAGGTTTCGGATTGACTTATATTGAAGCTTTAAATGCAGGATTGCCAATTGTAACCTTCAAGGCTCGTTTTGGGGCCATGGAGTTGATCAAAGAAGGAGTCAATGGTTATTTGAAAGATTTTTCTAGAACTGATGAAGCCTATACTATTCAGCAACTAACAGATGGCATTCGTCAGTTGACTGCTTCTGATTTAAACCAACTTAAAGCCAATACCCGCAAGTCTGTCCGAATGTTTCAAGACGCGATAATTGCAGAGAAATGGAGTGAGTTGATCGATGCATTATGAATTAGTCACCGTGATCCGACCAAATGACCGAATTTGGATGGCACAAAAATCACGAATCAAAGAAGGAAGTCAGGTGTTGTCCATCTCACCGAGTCCAAATTTCCAAGCAATGCTCCAAAAAGAAGCATTGCAGGGAATCAATATTTTAGATCAAGTGACACAGCGCAGTCACGATCCAGAAGCCTTTCTGTTTTTTAACCAAGTACCAACAGCATATTGTACAGAAGTTTATATGAACGAGGATCGGACCATTTCGTTGATCACTGATGGAGATGAAGTAGGTAAAGTGAGCTTGTATCCAATGACTAGAAGACATGTGAAAGAAGTTCGCTACTTTTATCCTGATGGCACGACAGATTTCATTGAAGAATATGCCGCAGATGGGAAATTGTTCTCAATTATTTATTACTGTAATGACCAGGTCCAAGAGATTGCTTTTTTCAATGATCAGCAACAGAGCATCTTGAATTACTACTTTTATCAAGGCACCATCAATTTGGTCACGACTCGTGATACAGAAACATTCAAGGTAACTCAAAAATTTAACACAACACTTGATTTCATTCGGGATCAGTTAGCTTTCCAGTTAACAGAAAATGATACAGTTGGCATTTCGTACATGGGATTAGAATTATTTTCTCTAGCAAAAACCAACTCAATAAATACACTTTATCTGGAAGAATCGCCGCTTGATGGCAAAGGGAATATCAAAGGGAACTTAATGAGTATTTTAGATGACCGCATTCCTTATATTCATAAGGTAGAAGTCGATCAAAAGAATTATCAGTTGTTGGCAAACAAAAATGTATGCATGGACAAAGTTGTGTTGAAAGGATGAAGACAAAATGAAAAAAATGAAAGCCACTGAATTGTATGAGCAAATTAAGTTGTTAATAAAAGAGAACAGTGGGTCCATGCTCACTTTTGAGAAGGAACAAGAGGAAGCAAAGAAACTTTTTGCTCATCAAAACGAATTGATTGATCAGTTGATTCAAATCAATCAAGAAATGAAAGCAATGATGAATCAGCCAGAAAACGACATCGATCTAAATGTGATCCAAACGTTAAAAAAACAATTCAATGCATCTTTTGAGCAGCAGCAGGAGGAGCAAAATAAATTACAAATGATTTATGAGAAGCTCTTTTCTGCTTATGAGGTTGAAAAGCAAATGCTTCGAACCTATTTTTTGAATGAAACCGAGCAGATCATTGATCGGTTAACCTCAACCGTCGAAAGACAAGATAACGATGTGAATCAATTGAGTCAAGAGCTGATTGATGAGCTTCGAGCAGTGGAAGTAGCAGAGGTAGTGAATGAGATAGCTACAAACGAAAATGAACCAGTAGAAAATGTTTCAGAAGTGAGTGAGTCACTACAACTGGCAGTCGATCATAACCAATAGATAAACCAGTTTTCTTCATAGGTGTTTGCCGAAAATAAACTGGAAGAGGTGATATCGTTGGCGAATAATCAGCTAGAAAAAACGATTCAAGCGGGATTTCAAGAAGAACGAGAAAACGTAAGAAATCACTCAGAAGAAAAGAAAAAGGGCAAAGCGATCACCATCGTGCTTTCCTTAGTTATGTCGATCGTGATCCTTGGATCGTTGGTTTATTCTTTATTGGAAGCATTACAGAAGTAAGAATAAAAATAGGTCCTGCATTTTAGAAAAAAGGATTTGAAAAATATGGAAACTAGATTACTAAGCGTTTGTCGATTAATTAGCACGATCAACCCAGACTTAAAGATACCTGATACATCAGTCGTTGCTGTCAATATTGATCGCGAGAAATTAGAAGAGATACGCAAATGTAAAGGACTATCTGTGAAATCTTTTGAAAGAAAGATTGGGTTATCTCGCTCACGGTACTATAGATGGGTACAATATGAGATCGACTTGCCCTTCGAATTGGTTGTTGGCATCAAGAAAATGTTGAGCATATCTGATACCGAATTGTTAGACATGTTTGCAATGTCAACAGATGAACAACTTCATCTATTAAGTGTATTGATTTATAGCTCTTTATCAACGAAAGAGGACATGTTTGTTACCTTTATGAAAGTCAGAAAAGAGTTAGAAAAATTTCGCTCCTCTACTGAGGATAATACGATGTTTAAACTTATGTTAGCCTATTCTGACCTCGTATTTGGTTGTATGAACCAGAAAGTCCCGGATGCAAGTTTAGAAATGCTTGAAACATTTTTTCTGGGAACTGATTTTTATACATTATTTGACAGCCTTTTATATTTAGCTACATTACGCATCAAACAGCGCTATGGCTTGCACGCTTCATCTTTAGAAAAACAAATTTTTTTATTAGAGAGCTGCATTTTAAAGAAAATAAATTCGACTGATTTTACGGAGCTGCGGCCAGTCTTGGTAGGCGCCGTACTAGATTTATCAGAATGCTTGGTAGACATCCAACGATGTGATGATGCGGTTCAATTGCTTCAACATGCAAGTCGTTTAATGGAAGAGCATTGGCATATTGATGTCTATAATCAGACAGTTCTAAAACTAGTCAAATATCTGCTGCTTACAAGGAATACTGCCCAAGAAGATCCAGCTGTACAACTGTTTTCTAAAAATTTGAAGGGGGCAGAATGGTGCTTACCAAAAGATGAAGTGATGTTTGTGCGGGCAATGATGGAAAAGGAGATGGGGCAAGCGTGAATCGGTGGGTGACGACGATCATTGAATCGAATGCAGCAGATTCAGTCAAAAAAGCGAAAGTAGATGTTTATCACATTGCCAATGGGATGGATTATCAGCCTTTATATATTTATCGTTATATCGATGAGAATGAAGATGATTATGCACTTATGTCAAGGATTGATGGCATTACAGCTGGTGTCGCTTATGAAGATATCGTGGTCTATCAATATCCAAGTTATAACGGAGCCCATTTTGATCGGTTGTTTTTACAAAGAATGAAACAAAGAGGGATTTACACGATCTTATTTATCCATGATGCCGAGATGTTGCGTGGAAAAGTCGATTTTGATGAATCTGCTCTTTTCAATGAAGCTACATTATTAATCGTTCATAGCCAAGCTATGCAGGTAGCACTAGTCGAAAGAGGCGTGACACGGAAAATGGTCCAAAAACCATTTTTCGACTATCAGCACCAGGGAGTTAGTGTCAGTCATGAAAGACCAGAAAAACGTGTTGTCTTTGCAGGAAATTTGGCAAAAACCCGTTTTCTACAGAAGTGGCCCAATCACACGGAAATACTTGTATACGGCGATAAAAACGACAGTCAATTTGGTCCAAATGTTCATTATTGTGGTGTTTTTGAGCAAGAAGAACTGGTTCGTAGGATGGAGAAAAGTAGTTTCGGACTTGCGTGGGATGATAAGTTGCCTGATGGTGGTGACTACCAACAATATACGAAGTATAATGCCCCGCACAAAATCTCGTTGTATCTCTCGTTGGGAATCCCTGTCATTGTATGGAAAGAAGCAGCTATAGCAGAGATGGTACAGAAACTGGAACTTGGCATTACTATCAACGCGATTGAAGACATTGATCATCAATTAAGTGAGTTAACAGATGAAGAGCTGCTGCGGATAAAAAATAATGTTCTTTCATTTAGTTGTTTACTGCAATCAGGAATATTTACTAGAACGGCACTGATGGATTCAGAAGTGAAAATACTCCTAAGCAAAGGAGCAAGTCAAGCATGAAACAATCGATGAGTACAAAGAAGTTATCCGCAATCGTTCAAATCAGCGAGCTAGACCAGATGCTGGCCGATTTGAAACAAGCGATCGAACAACGAGATAGGAAAATTGCACAGTTACAACAGATGATTTTAGAAAAAAAACAGTCAGTCATTGGGTATCGCGATCTTTTTGTCTTAAAGAATAGCCAAGATGAGTTGAGAGAGCTATGTCAAAAAATTGACATACAGCTGGTCAAAACTAATGAACTTCTACGGCATATCCGTAATACAAAAGCTATTTTCAGCGATTTGTTGTTTTTAGAAGCAGAAGTCAATGAGCAAAGGGAGAGAATTCAGGAACTGTCCAATGCATTCTTTATCCAAGAAGTGACAGGAGAATAGAGAATGAAGCGTCAATAGGATGGTATGGAAAGCTGTAAGTCATGATCAATAGGGAAGTTAGGGGGATTAGTGTGAACAAAATCATTGCGTTAGACATTGATGAATTTCGAGTAGGCGTTGTTGGCTACGGTTATCAAGATGTCAGAAGTTCTGTTTACTCAGAAGTCAAAAAAAATAATCTACAATATCTTTTAGGAAAAAATAATGAACCGATCTACCTAAAAAACAAAATAGGGAAACGAATTCTTCTCGAGGGCAGCGAGAAAGAAATTACTTGGGGACTCGACAGGTTGTATAGTCGACGATCGGAAGCCTACCAAACATTTGGGAATCCGTTGATAACTCTCGGAGATCAAAAATTTAAGACATATATCAAAACGATACTCTCTTATTTAGTAGAGAAAAGCCCCTCACTTTTTACCGAAATTGCAGAGGATTGCTTTAGCTGTTCATTATGCCTTGGAGTAGCAACAGAAAGTTTTGACCGGCTTGCTGACATTGAGAGACAACTGGCGGATGAATTCGAGACCGTTGTTGATGGCACTCACTATCGGATTCGTATCGAGCGAGTAAAGCTGATTCCCAAATCTCTAGCCACAGTTTTTGAAAGCAAACGAAATGATATTCATTTGATGTTAGGCGTGGAAGAAATCCTTGCTGGGTTGACCTATGTCATTGAAATCAATGATCATTCTCTCACTTGTGACAGCTACGAAAATGGAGAACTAATCAAAAGTTCAAAAGTCGCAGACGGCTTGTATGAATTGGCAGGCAACGTGGTACAAGCTTATCAAGAAAATGAAGGGAATCATCCGGCACCAATCTTTGAGCTGGATCATGGCGTCGTCTACGATATGCTTGTCACAGCTAAGAAAAACAATCCATTTATTGTGACGATCAATGGACGTCAGACAATAGATTTAACTGAAATCGTTAGTAAAGAGACGACTGCTTTGACAGATCAATTGATTGAGTATGTAAATAGTGATCAAGATATTCAATATGCTGATACAATTCTAGTCAGAGATATTCCTTCAGCAGCGATCAACGAAAACACAGTAAATCAGACACTCATCAAGATGGGGCTATCTTGTAAAGTATTTAACAATAAAAATGCTCTTGGTGTGTATCTCTTTGGGGAGTTGTTCTGGAAAAGTCAACTGAATGCTTCGACGGATCACTTTGAAGATAACAGTCCATTTCCAATGAAGCCAGACGGTTTAGAGACGAAAGTGAATGCAGAACCTTTACCAGTCGAGAAGGCCATCGAATCAGCAACTAACCAAATTGATGCTGAGTTGCCAGAAGCTACCAAGCAAAAGAGTCATAATAGAAGCTTATCAGTAGAAGCAATTTTTGCGGAACAGTCTGAATTGCTCGACTTCTTGATCAACAACGATAAAGAGTAGTCAATTTGGTAAAGAAAAAGTGAATCTTCTGCAAACAACGATAACCATTCCTTTTTCCAAATGGACAGCTTTTTTACAATATCAGAATATCAGACTGCGCAATAAAATCTTTCTCTCATTGAGATTGATGTGTTAGGCAAAATCAAATTTGGGACTGAAGAATCAATTCTGAGTAATCAGTCCCAAAAATGATAAAGACGTTTCTTTGTACAGTAAAAATTAAGAGAACTTATAAATAGAGAGAAAATAACAGTAAGATTTTAAAGAATCTGCTAAAATTTTTGTAATCGAAAATGAAAATAATATGATTGTTTATGAAAATTTTCATTTTTTATTTACAATTATTATTTTTTGACTAGTGAAATTTTAACGAGTTGCTAATCACTGCTGTTGCTCAAGAGTTTTAAATGAAAGAACTTTTATCACAAACAAAAGATTCTTTCTTGATTTTGAGTATTTATCATGAAGAAATTGTTCTGCTCTTTTTTAAAACTAAAGAAATTCTATTTCATTTTCACAAGTTCTCCTGAGAGCAAGAATCATTTTATGATTCTTGCTTTCATTTTTTTCACATAAACAAACTTTGAGGTATTTTGCATTTTGTCTTTTTTCCGATTAGGATAATCACCTGAGTAAAATTTGTTGTTTGGAGGAAGAAAAATGCTTACTTATGTGAAAAAAATAGCTTACCCAATTTTCATGTTATCCTTGCTTGTCATGTCGTATGTGACGCCATTGTTACCAGTCGTTACAGCTCATGCAAACACCGAGGGAAGCACCAAAACAGTCCTATTTCAGAACGAAAAAGGCACAGCGCAAGTGACCTCATTACCAGATCCTACCACAGGGGAGATCACTTGGAGAATCCAAGTTGAAAAAAACCAACAAGCAGCAGCTAATCAACTGGCATTCAGCTTGAGTGAAGGGGAACAAACGATTTTGCCGGAATCAATCCAAAGCAGCGGCACGAACTTTACATATGATTCGCAAAGACAGCAGTTGATAGAAGAAACTGCTAGCAGTTCCTTTAGTCAAATGACGCTAACGTTTCAAACTAAAAGTCTTCAAACATTGACAATCAAATCAGCGTTTCTTCAAACAGATGAAGAAAAGGGTCAAGTGAAAGAAGACCTCATCAACGCAACCGATGTAGCAGTTGTTCTACCTGAAAATCAATCCACAGAAGCAACGAGTACCGAAGCCGTACTTTCTGATAATCAGGATCAAACAGAGGCTTCTGAAAAACAGATTGTAACAACAAGTAGCGAGTCACAACAGCAAACGGCGTCAAATACTGCATCAACAGCAATAGAATCAACACCTGATACCCAAGTAAGTGCACCAGCAGCTTCACAACTTTCAAGTGGCGGCATTTTTAAAAATGATGTTCCTGAAGTTGATGACGCCCTTCTGGGAGAAGCCCAATATTTTCATATTTTTGCTAACCATGCGACGCTAAATACCCATACAAATGGAAACTTAGCAGTGGGAGAACTAAATGGAAATGTCAATTTTGGAACCAGTATTCAGGATGGTTCGTTGGCAACAGAAATCAATTACATTCAAAAGGTCAATACGATTGCAAATTCTTCTTTTGTGTCAGGAACGGATAGTAGAAAAAACAAAGTTGTTTTTGGTCCATCAGTCACAGTAGATTTAGCAGATCAAAATCAACAGCCTGCCGTTTTTGTAAATGGTCAGAGAATGGATCATTTGAAAACTTCCGAAGTTTTTCAAGATCCCTCCGTAAGTGAACCGTATATAGATTTTGAAAAGGTATTTTCAACGTTACAGGCGACGTCAGAAAGGCTGGGAGCTTATCCACAAACACCCGGTGTAACCAAGGACTTTACTGATAATAATCAGCGAGTCATTGATACTGCCAGTGCTGAAAATGATACTCAAGAGGTTGTTTTGACCTTAACAGACGAACAAGGAAAGCCACTTGATGATGGTGTTTACGAACTTCAAAATAAAAAGACACATAAAGAGGTTGATGAAGAGGTCACTAATGATGATGGACAAGTAATCGAAACGGATCTTCCAGAGGGAGAGTATTCCTTTGTGGAAACGGAGGCGCCAGACGGCTACCTGATTGATACGAAACCCATCTCCTTTTCAGAAGATCCAATTGCGAAAGAAGACCAAAAGGTAGTTGTTTCTCTTTCAAAAACAGAATTAGAAAAAGATACGCCGATTACTATCAAAGGGCTGACAAAAGGCACGTCTCCTGTGCTCATCAATGTGGATACCGAAGGAGCAAGTACCGTTAATATCAAGTCGCAAATCAAACTAGAATATACAGATGGTACGTCTCGTAATAGCCATGAAACAGAAGAGTTTGATGATGCTGTATCTTATGGAATTTTGTTGGCCAATCAGAGGGCCAAACGATTTCGATTAATAGTCCCTTCCAAGGAACCATCTTGGCTGTTGGTGATACAGTCGATGTCCATCAAAATGTTGACGGCAGTATCATTGCTGATACAGTATTGGTCAACGCAGAAACCCATCGCTGGGATCTGCAAGCAAATGAAACAATCGTGCCGACTATTAAACTAGCTGCCATGAATCAATTGCTTTCTTTTGATACAACGACAATCAGCGGGACCAAAACGTGGGACGATTATGACAACAAATTTAATACCCGTCCGGCAAGTATTACGGTTCAATTATTGCAAAACGGTGAAGTGTTCCAAACAAAAACGGTTACCCCAAATAAAGAGGGGGAATGGCATTATGAATTTACGGACCTACCGACAACTGACGAATCTGGTCAGACTTATGATTACACAATCCAAGAAACACCTGTTGAAGGGTATAGTACTAAAGTAAACGGCTATGATCTAGTCAACACCTATCGTAACACCGAAACGACAGAAGTATCCGGAACAAAGACATGGAATGACTATGACAATAAGTTCAATACCCGCCCTGAAAGCATCACTGTCAAGCTGATGCGAAATGATAAGGAAATCGACGATCAAATCGTAAAAGCAGATCACCAAGGCAACTGGACTTATCGCTTTGACAATCTGCCTAAGTATGATGTCGAAGGAAAAGCTTACACCTACGCGATCCAAGAAGAAAAAGTGTCAGGATACACCACTGAAATCAAAGGCTATGACCTAGTCAACACCTATCGTAACACCGAAACAACGGCAGTATCGGGAACGAAGACGTGGAATGACTATGACAACAAGTTCAACACCCGCCCTGAAAGCATCACTGTCGACTTAATGCAAAACGGTAAAGAGATTGACAAGCAAACCGTAAAAGCAGATAAAGAAGGCAACTGGATCTATCGTTTTGACAATCTGCCTAAGTATGATGAAAAAGGTCAAGCATACAAGTACACGATCCAAGAAGAAAAAGTGCCAGGTTACACCACTGAAATCAATGGTTATGACCTAGTCAACACCTATCGTAACAACGAAACGACAGACGTAGCTGGAACAAAGACATGGAATGACTATAGCAACAAGTTCAACACCCGCCCAGAAAGCATCACTGTCAAGCTGATGCGAAACGGCGAAAAATACGCAGAAAAAATTGTAAAAGCAGATAAAGAAGGGAACTGGACCTATGGCTTTGACAATCTGCCTAAATATGATGCCGAAGGAAAAGAGTACACCTACACGATCCAAGAAGAAAAAGTGCCAGGTTACACCACTAAAGTAAACGGCTATGACATAGTCAACACCTACAGTAATACCGAAACGACAGACGTAGCCGGAACAAAGACATGGGATGACTATGACAACAAGTTCAATACCCGCCCAGAAAGCATCACTGTCGACTTAATGCAAAACGGTAAAGAGATTGACAAACAAACCGTAAAAGCAGATCACCAAGGGAACTGGACCTATCGCTTTGACAATCTGCCTAAGTATGATGAAAAAGGTCAAGCATACAAGTACACGATCCAAGAAGAAAAAGTGTCAGGATACACCACTAAAGTAAATGGCTATGACCTAGTCAACACGTACCACAATACTGAAACGACAGAAGTAGCCGGAACGAAGACATGGAATGACTACGATAATAAATTCGAAACAAGACCAGAAAGCATTACTGTCAAGCTGGTACGAAACGGTAAAGAAATCGCCAAGCAAGTCGTAAAAGCAGATCACCAAGGGGACTGGAGCTATCGTTTTGACAATCTGCCAAAATATGATGCGAAAGGTCAAGCTTACACCTATAGCATTCAAGAAGTGGCTGTCAAAGGATACAAGTCAGATGTCCATGGCTATGATTTGATCAATACTTATGTCGAACCAAAAACGCCGAGAACGCCTGAGACACCGAATGATCCTAGCGGTCCCAAAGTACCAACCCCTTCTGACAAGTCTGATAAACCGAAAAAAATAGCCAGATACGCCGAGCAAAAGCTGGATGACAAAAAGAACCAGACAGAGTCATCACAGACAGATAATGAAAAACGATTACCTAAGACAAACGAGGAATCCTCTTATGAACTAAGTGTTCTTGGAGGTATCTTACTCACCATGATTGCTTTCCTATTCTATAAACAGAAACATATTTAACCAAACAAATCTTTGTACTGCTCCTTCGCTAGAAGTCAGTACAAAGATTTTTTCTTAAAAAAGTATAGGACTTATTTAAGACTTGCGACAAAACTTTGGCTGAAAACCGGTGTAAATGGTAAACTAAAATGAAGGGGGGATCCTATGGTTTGGCTATTGCTACTACTGCTTATTTTTATTTTTTTGGTGTACTATGTATATCGCACGTCTGTGATGAAAAAGGGCGTACGCTATTTTGTTTCGGCAATTATTATGCGTAACAATGAATGGTATGAAAAAGAAGGCAGAAAGAAACTGGGGATTCCATATAAAGAGCGGATCGCAAAAAGCAGTTCGGCTTTTTGGGCACAAGGTTCGGAATGTACGGTAACGACCACCGATGATCTGATCTTGAGAGCAGAAGTCTTCGATCAGTGTGCTAAAACATGGGTGATTTGCTTGCATGGGTATCGCAGTGATGGGCAAGCAGACTGTCAAGAGGCGGCCGAGAAATTCTGGGCTGCGGGTTACAATGTTTTAGTTCCTGATTTGCGTGGACATGGCCGCAGTGAAGGCAAAGAGATCGGCTTAGGGTGGCTAGATCGGATGGACCTGCTTTTGTGGGTCGATAAGATTTTGGAAAAAGACCCCCAAACCCAAATCTTCCTCTATGGTTTGGGAATGGGGGCGGCGACTTTGCTGCTGGCCAGTGGAGAAGTCATGCCGGTGCAAGTGACGGGGTTGATCTCAGACAGCAGTTACACGTCCGTTTACAGTGCCATTCGGGCAAGTCTACCGCAATTTTCTCGGTTACCCGTCAAGCGCTTTTTGCGATTAGCCAATCGTTACAGTAAACACCTAGTTGGCTACCCCTTCCTACAAATCTCAGTGACCCGACAAGTCGGCAGCAACCATTTACCTGTGCTGTTTTTACAAGGAGAGAAGGATACGTTTCTTTCTGAAAAAGAAATCAATACTTTAATGGAGGCAACGGCTGGTCCGAAACAAAAAGTCCTTTTTCCCAGTATGGGACATTTACAGGCAGTTAAAGACGCACCAGAATATTGGCCAACCGTTTTGCAATTTATTGAGAATAGCAAACAAAATACAGACATTGTCTGATAGAAAGGGAGAATACAATGGAAATAAAAGAAGAAAACAAGCGTTTTGCTTTGTATGATGGAGAAACAGAAATCGGAGAGATCACATGGCAAGAAACGCCAGATGATGTGCTAGAAGTAGACCACACCTTCGTCAACCCTGATTATCGCGGACAGCAATTGGCGCAAAAGTTACTCAAAGCAGTTGTTGAAAAAGCACGACGGGAAGAGAAAAAAATTATGCCTGTCTGCTCTTTTGCGGTCAAGGAGTTTAAAGAGAAACCAGAGTACGATGACGTACTGGTTCGCTGATTTGAACGAAAAGCAATCTATGAGAAAAAGGCTGTCAGAAAGGACAGTCTTTTTTTAAACCATCATGCAACGGGCAATGACAAAAAGAGAGTAGTAATTTCCAGCGGAAAATGCTAAAATGGAAAGGACGACTTTAGCAAGCAAGGAGGAGCTAACGTGTATAACATCTTATTAACTGCTGTGATCGTTATTTCGATTTTAATGGTCATTACGATCATGATGCAGCCTAGCAAGCAAAATAGTGCAGCTAGTGCCTTTACCGGCGGTGCAGATCAATTGTTTGGTAAGCAAAAAGCCCGTGGATTTGAAGCGGTGATGCAGCGTTCAACGGCCATTTTAGGTTTTGTTTGGATGGTCTTGCTCTTTATTTTGGCTTTTCTTTCATCAAACTAATCACTTTGTTAGCGAACCTCTCGTAAAGAGAGGTTTTTTTCTTTTTAAGGGGAAGATTTTGATCGCATTTGTCGAAGTATTCTTGCTAACTATGGTAGAATTGGACGTGAGGTGAAAGGAAACATGAAAACATTTAATCAACCAAAACCGGTTTTTGCTGAACACGGCAAACGAGCGGTCATTTTGTTCCATGCCTATTCAGGCAGTCCTAACGATGTGCGCATGCTTTGTCGTTCGTTAGAACAAAAAGACTACACGGTTTATACACCGATGTTTACTGGACATGGTACACCGAATCCAGATGATATCTTAAATCAAGGGATGGCTGTTTGGCAGCAGGATGCTGCGGATGCAGTTGCTTATGTGAAAGAAAAAGGCTATGAGGACGTTGCTGTTCTGGGACTTTCCATGGGTGGGATTTTAGCGATGGATCGTTTGACCCAAGATCCAACATTGATGGGGGGCGGACTGTTTTGTTCGCCATTATTTGAAACCAAGAATGAAGTGCCAGTCAATTTTGAAAAGTATGCTGAAATGGTCATACCCTATGCTGATTTAGACGAGGCGACCCAAAAAGAAATATTGGCAGAAGTCCCTCGTAAGGTCAGAGAACAGCTACAAGGCATCGAAACAGTCGGACAAACCACAGCTGGGTATTTAGGAAAAATCAAGCGCCCAATCTTCCTGGCGCAAGCAGGAAAGGATCAAATGATCGATCCACAGACAGTTTTCAAAACAGCAGGGGCACTGTCCCATGTTCCCTATACGCTTCAATGGTATCCCGAAAGCGGTCATGTGGTGACCGTTGGACCAGAACGGAAAAAATTAGAGCAGGATGTGTTTGCTTTCTTAGAAACACTTGCTTGGAAAGAGTGAGTTATGACAGAAACGATTAAAACAAAAATCATTCAGTTTCTCGAAGAAAGCCGCAAAAAAAGCTTTTCAATGGAAGAAATTGCTGAAGGTCTAGGACTTCAAAAAAGCACAGACTTTAAGAATCTTGTCCAGACAGTAGCAGCGATGGAACGAGAAGGCAGTGTGATTTTTAACAAAAAAGGCAAAGTGAAATTACCCATGAAACGTGTATTTGTGGAAGGGACTTTCCGAGCCAACGAGCGGGGCTTCGGTTTTGTCACGTTGGATGAAGAAGAAGACGATATTTATATCCCTAAAGAAGCAACAGGCTATGCCATGGACGGCGATACCGTTGCTGTAGACATCGTGCATGTTGCCGATCCTTTCTCAGATCGTGGTGCAGAGGGGAAAGTCGTAGAAATCAAACAACGGGCCATCAGTCAGTTGGTCGGCGAGTTTACATTATTTGACGAAAAAGAGATCGAAGAGTCGGATCTATATGGCGTAGTTCAGCCTAAAGATAAAAAACTAAGTGAATTAAAGGTGTTTATTGGCGCTCAAGGGATTCGACCTGTAGATGGTAGCATTGTGATCGTTGAAATCAGCCATTACCCAGAAAAAGGTTATTCGAAAAGCTTAGAGGGGTTGATCACGAAAGTTGTAGGACATAAAAACGATCCTGGAATGGATATATTGTCGATCGTCGTGGCGAACGGGATTCCCACAAAATTCGAGGAAGAAACCTTAGCGGCGGCAGATGCAGTCCCAGATACGATCGATCCTGCTGACTTTCCAGAACGGCGGGATTTGCGAGATCAACAGATCGTAACGATCGATGGAGCGGATGCCAAAGATTTGGATGATGCGGTGACGGTAAAAGCATTGCCTGACGGCAGCTTCTATTTGGGCGTGCATATCGCCGATGTTTCTTATTATGTGACCGAAAACAGCGCATTGGATAAAGAAGCGTTTGATCGGGGAACGAGTGTCTACCTTACGGATCGAGTGATTCCAATGATCCCACAGCGTTTATCAAACGGCATCTGTTCGTTGAATCCAAACGTGCCAAGGTTGACCATGAGCTGTGAAATGTGGATCAATCAAGAGGGGATCGTCACGGATTACAATATTTTCCAAAGTATTATTCAAACAAGTGCCCGGATGACGTATCAAGCAGTCAATCAAATCATTGAAGATAATGATCCAGAAACCACCAAAAAATATGCGGAACTAGTACCGATGTTCCATGATATGGCCGCCTTGCATCACGTGTTAGAAGCGATGCGCATCAAACGTGGGGCAGTTTCTTTTGAAGACCGAGAAGCGAAAGTCTTAGTCGATGGAGAAGGACACCCACAAGAAATCGTTCTGCGAGAACGTGGTGTCGGCGAGCGATTGATCGAATCCTTCATGTTGGCAGCCAATGAAACTGTGGCGCGCCATTTCAATCGAAAGCACTTACCATTTATTTATCGGATCCATGAGGAACCAAAAGAAGAGAAAATGCGCCGCTTCTTTGATTTTGCGTCTGCTTTAGGGATCGTAGTCAAACAGACCAATGGCTCGATCTCACCAAAACAACTACAAAAAGTGGTTGAAGATGTGGCAGATAAGCCAGAGGCAATGGTTGTCAATACGATGCTACTAAGAAGTATGCAACAAGCGAAGTATTCTGAAGAAAACGTCGGTCACTATGGTTTGGCAGCGGAAGATTATACCCACTTCACGTCACCGATCCGTCGGTACCCCGACTTGATCGTGCATCGCTTGATTCGTTCTTACAGTGAAGATGTCTCTGAAGCCAACCAAAACAAATGGGCGGAAATCTTGCCGGACATCGCGATGCACAGCTCCCAAATGGAACGACGAGCAGTCGATGCAGAAAGAGAAGTCGATGCGCTTAAAAAAGCTGAGTATATGGCCGATAAAGTAGGAGAAGAGTTTGACGGTATCATCAGTTCAGTGGTCAAGTTTGGCTTGTTTATTGAATTGCCTAACACGATTGAAGGGCTGATCCATATCAATAACTTGAAGCAAGATTACTTCCATTATTTGGAAAACCATCTAGCACTTGTGGGGGAACGGACAGGCTTGACCTTTAAAATTGGTCAGAAAGTTCGCATCAAAGTCGTAAAGGCTGATCCAGAAACAAGAGAGATTGATTTCGAACTGGTAGCAGCAGAAGAAGTTGAAAAACTGCAAGCACCAAAAGCTAACAAACGAAGCAACCATCAAAGAAATGAAGCGAACCGCCGTGGAAAAAAACAACGAAACCCTGAGAAAAACCAAGGGAAACGGTTTGAACAATCAGGCAAAGGCAAGCCGAAAAAAGCTGGCAAAGTGAAAAAGAAAAAACCTTTTTATAAAGGAATCAAGAAAAAATAATTGGAGGGATGGCCCGTGCCTAAAGGAGAAGGGAAATTAATCGCCCAAAACAAAAAGGCCCGCCATGATTACACGATCCTCGATACGATCGAAGCGGGGATCGTCTTGCAAGGAACCGAGATCAAGGCGATTCGCAACAGTCGGATCAATTTGAAAGACGGCTTCGTGCGCATTCGTAACGGTGAGGCATTCTTAGTCAATGTGCATATCAGTCCTTACGAGCAAGGCAACATTTTTAATCACGATCCATTGCGGACGAGAAAACTGTTGCTACACAAAAAGCAGATCGCTCGTTTGATTGGCGAAACAAAAAATACTGGTATGACGATTGTGCCATTAAAGGTGTATATCAAGGATGGTTATGCCAAAGTTTTGATTGGTTTAGCGAAAGGAAAACGCGAGTATGATAAGCGAGAATCCTTAAAACGCAAAGATCAGGAAAGACAAATTGACCGAGTTCTTAGAAATTTCTAATTTTCTAAGAACTTCTTTTAGAATCCGACAGAGGTTATTGCTTTGAAAATCACGCTAAATTTGGTAGCATTTAAGGGAAAGCTGTTGATTTAATAGGCTTTTTCTTCCACATAGCGACACGAGGATTTTTCACTTAATTTAGGATTTTTAGCATTGTGAGTTTTTTGTCTAATTTTCTTGAAAATGCTTTGAAATTTTCCATTCGTGGTGGTATGATACCGATTGTTATGAGAGGAAACGCATTGTAACACCAGATTTTTTTCTGGAGATGACAGGAAAAGAGGTGAGAAAGATTGGAAGATAAATCGCTTATGTTTCATATCGGTCCTATATGGTTTGATGGAACTGTAGCTATGATGACAATCATTTCTTGTATCATTGTTTTTTTGGTGGTCTTTATTTGTACACGTAATTTGCAAATGAAACCGAAAGGGAAGCAGAACTTCATTGAATGGGTCATTGACTTTGTTCGTGGCATCGTGGCGGACAATCTACCAGGATCTCAAGTGAACAACTTTCATTTGCTCGGTGTAACAATGTTTCTTTTTGTGTTTGTGGCAAATGAGATCGGCTTAGTCACGAAAATCGTGACGACAGATGACATTACCTTATGGAAAAGTCCGACAGCAGACCCGTTTGTTACATTGACACTCGCACTTATGGTTATTTCCTTGACACATTTCTTTGGGATCAAGTCGTTGGGCTTCAAAAATTACTTGATCAATTCGTATCTGAAACCGGTGGGCTTTTTATTGCCACTAAAAATCATCGAAGAATTTACGAATGTCATCACGTTAGGCTTGCGTTTATATGGAAATATATTCGCTGGTGAAGTGTTATTAGGATTGATTGCCAACATGTTTATTAGTCTTGGTTGGTGGTCATTGCCGATCGTGATGCCGCTAGAAATGATCTGGATTGGCTTCTCGCTCTTTATTGGAGCGATCCAAGCTTATGTATTTGTTACATTGACCATGGTATTTATGAGCCACAAAACCGTGGCAGAACATTAATCGAATCGACATACAATTAGGAGGAAAAAAGAATGAACTTTATTGGAGCAGGATTAGCAATTATCGGAGCAGCAATTGGTGCAGGGTATGGTAACGGACAAGTAATCGCAAAAACGATCGAATCAATGGCACGCCAACCTGAAATGTCAGGTCAACTACGTTCAACAATGTTTATCGGGGTAGCGCTAGTCGAAGCTGTACCGATTCTAGGGGTAGTTATCGCGCTGTTATTAGTCTTCCGATAAGACAAGCACGAAAAGGCAGAAACGAACAATTGCACTCGTTTTTGCTTTTTTCTAATGAAACAATGACTTTCAGAAAGGAAGAATCGTTATGCTAAATCAGTTGGTTATGGCGGAAGTTCAAAATCCAATGCTTGGCAATATTATCGTTGTCAGCGGATCAATTCTTCTTTTGCTATTCTTATTGAAACATTTTGCATGGGATGCCATCAGTAGCATGATGCAAAAACGGGAAGATAAAATCGCCAATGATTTGGATTCAGCGGAACAATCACGCTTGAATGCAGCAAAATTAGAAAAAGAACGCCAAGAAAAATTGGCACGTTCTCATTCTGAAGCTGCGGAGATCATCAAGAGCGCCAAAGATAGCGGGGAATTGAGTCGGCAAAATATTTTGAGCGAGACCAAAGAAGAAGTGGCTCGTTTGAAAGAAAAAGCCAACTCAGATATCACCCTTGAAAAAGAAACTGCGTTAAAAGAAGTGAAAGATGATGTGGCAGAACTTTCGCTTCAAATCGCAGAAAAAATCTTAGGCCGCGAATTGACTCCCGAAAATCATGAATCCCTAATCAATCAATATATCGAAGGATTGGGTTCAGTTAATGAAACTCGATAAATTCACAGTGGGAAAACGTTATGGAAAAGCGTTGTTCGAATTGGCGATGGAAGAACAGCGCTTGACAGAAGTTTACCAAGAATTAATGACCTTGCGTCAGATTTATCAGGAAATTCCAACATTCGGCCAAATCGTGACCGATAACCGTTTGGATCTTCATGAGAAAAGACAATTAGTCGATCAATTGCTGAAGGGCTTTGAAGGCTTGGTCAGAAATTTCTTAGAGATCGTTTATGAATATGATCGCATGGATGATCTATTGCTGATCATTGATGAATACGAACGTCGTTACGATGAATATCAAGGTCTTGTTCTCGGAACGATCACAACGGCTGTTGCTTTGTCAGCAGAACAAAAAAGCAAAATTGAAAAGCAGATCGCCGATAAGCTTGGGTACAAGCAGGCACAATTGAAAGAAACGATCGATCCAACGATTTTAGGCGGTGTCATCGTTGAAGCAAATCATCAAGTGATCGACGGTAGTATTAAGAGCCAACTGGATTATCTGCGACAAAAAATCGGCAGATAAACAAGAGATAAGAGGTGAATCGGATGGCCATCAAAGCAGAAGAAATTAGTGCCTTGATCAAAGAGCAAATTAAAAATTATCAGAACGAACTTTCTGTAGAAGAAATCGGTACTGTCACATACGTTGGGGACGGGATCGCCCGCGCCCACGGTTTAGAAAATGCCATGAGTGGAGAACTGCTTGAGTTTTCAAACGGTTCTTATGGGATGGCACAAAACTTAGAGTCAAACGATGTCGGGATCATCATCCTAGGTGATTTTGAAACCATTCGTGAAGGGGACAAAGTAAAACGAACCGGTAAAATCATGGAAGTTCCTGTCGGCGATGCATTAATTGGCCGGGTAGTAAATCCATTAGGGCAACCAATCGATGGTTTAGGTCCGATCGAAACAGATAAATCACGCCCAGTCGAAGCAGCTGCACCAGGTGTTATGCAACGGAAATCCGTTTCGGAACCAATGCAAACTGGTTTAAAAGCTATTGATGCTTTAGTACCAATCGGTCGTGGCCAACGGGAATTAGTCATCGGTGACCGGAAAACCGGGAAAACAACGATCGCTATTGATGCGATCATCAACCAAAAAGGGCAAGACATGATCTGTATCTATGTCGCTATTGGCCAAAAAGACTCAACGGTTCGTGCACAAGTAGAAACATTACGCCGTTACGGTGCACTTGATTACACGATCGTTGTTTCAGCAGGTGCTTCACAACCAGCACCATTGCTTTACATCGCACCTTATGCTGGGGCAGCAATGGGAGAAGAATTCATGTATAACGGCAAACATGTTTTGATCGTCTTTGATGACTTATCAAAACAAGCAGTCGCTTATCGTGAACTTTCTCTCCTTCTACGCCGTCCGCCAGGTCGTGAAGCATACCCAGGGGATGTCTTCTACTTGCACTCTCGTTTATTGGAACGTGCAGCGAAATTAAGTGATGAACTAGGCGGTGGATCAATGACGGCATTGCCGTTTGTTGAAACACAAGCAGGGGATATCTCAGCCTATATCCCAACCAACGTGATTTCTATCACAGATGGACAAATTTTCTTAGAAAACGACCTATTCTATTCTGGTGTGCGTCCTGCCGTAGCGGCTGGATTGTCCGTTTCACGGGTTGGTGGTTCTGCGCAGATCAAAGCGATGAAAAAAGTTGCCGGTACCTTGCGTTTGGACTTGGCTAGCTATCGCGAACTAGAGGCCTTTACACAGTTTGGGTCTGATCTAGATGCTGCGACACAAGCCAAATTAAACCGCGGTCGTCGAACCGTTGAAATCTTGAAGCAAAAACTGCATGAACCATTGGCAGTAGAAAAACAAGTCGTGATTCTTTATGCCTTGACGCATGGATTCATTGATAGTGTGCCAGTCAATAAACTATTGGACTTTGAAGCAGAATTATTTGAATATATCGAAGCAAACGCAGCAACGATTTTTGAAACCATTCGGACAACGAAAGACTTGCCAGAAGAAAGCTTGTTAGATGACACCATTAAAGCATTCAAAGATATTTTCATGGCATCCAACAGTTCTCGGGTAACGCCGCAAGATAAAATATCGACAATGCAAAACGCATAAAAGAGGTGAGAGAAAATGGCTGCTTCATTAAATGAAATCAAGCAACGAATTGCCTCAACAAAAAAAACCAGCCAAATCACAAAGGCCATGCAAATGGTTTCAGCTGCAAAATTAACAAAATCTGAAGCTCATTCGAAACAGTTTCAAGTGTATGCCAACAAAGTACGTGAAATCGTTACGCATTTAACTGCGCAGCAGCTTTCCGATCTTGCAGGTTCCGGTCCTAAAGATGGTGTGAACTATAACAGTATGTTGGTTAGTCGTCCGGTCAAACGCACAGGCTATATCGTCATCACTTCTGATGGCGGTCTAGTGGGCGGCTACAATAGTTCCATCTTGAAGCAAATGATGACCATGCTGGACGAAGACCATGCAAAAGAAGAAGAGTATGTCATGATTGCCATTGGTGCAACTGGCGCCGACTTTTTCAAAGCACGGGGCATCAATTTGGCGTACGAGTTAAGAAACCTTTCGGATCAACCAAGCTTTGACGAGGTGCGTAAAATCGTAACATTGGCGACAACGATGTACCAAAACGAAGTCTTCGATGAATTATATGTGTGTTATAACCATCATATCAACTCATTGACTAGCCAATTTCGTGTGGAGAAAATGTTGCCGATTTCCGATCTAGATCCTGAAGAAGCCGAAAGTTATGAACAAGAATACTTGTTTGAACCTTCTAGAGAAGCGATTTTGAATCAATTACTGCCTCAATACGCTGAAAGCTTGATTTATGGTGCGATTGTTGACGCAAAAACAGCCGAGCATGCTGCCGGAATGACAGCGATGAAAACAGCAACAGATAATGCCAAAAATATTATTGGGGACTTGACGATCTCTTACAACCGAGCGCGTCAAGGCGCAATCACCCAAGAAATTACTGAAATTGTGGCGGGGGCATCCGCGTTAGAATAGTTTCAAGAACGAATGGAGGAATACGAATGAGTTCAGGCAAGATTGTTCAAGTCATTGGTCCCGTTGTTGACGTGGAATTCTCTCTAGACCAATCATTACCAGATATCAACAATGCGTTGATTGTTTACAAAAAAGATGAGCAGAAAACAAAAGTTGTGTTAGAAGCTGCCTTAGAACTTGGCGACGGCGTTATCCGTACGATTGCCATGGAATCAACAGATGGCTTACAACGAGGAATGGAAGTAATCGATACAGGCGCCTCCATTTCTGTTCCAGTTGGGACAGACACCTTAGGACGGGTGTTTAATGTCCTAGGAGACACTATCGATTTAGAAGCGCCGTTCCCTGAAGAAGCACCTCGCAGTGGGATTCACAAAAAAGCTCCTGACTTTGATGAATTGTCAACAAGTACCGAGATCCTTGAGACTGGGATCAAAGTTATCGACTTATTAGCCCCTTATTTAAAAGGGGGGAAAGTTGGTCTTTTCGGTGGTGCCGGTGTTGGTAAAACCGTCTTGATTCAAGAACTGATCCACAACATCGCCCAAGAGCATGGGGGGATCTCTGTCTTCACAGGTGTTGGTGAACGGACACGTGAAGGAAACGACCTTTATAATGAAATGAAAGAATCTGGCGTTATCGAAAAAACAGCCATGGTGTTTGGACAAATGAACGAACCACCAGGTGCTCGGATGCGGGTTGCCTTGACTGGTTTGACCTTAGCGGAGTACTTCCGCGATGTAGAAGGACAAGACGTACTCTTGTTTATCGATAACATTTTCCGATTTACGCAAGCTGGTTCTGAAGTATCTGCCTTACTAGGTCGGATGCCTTCTGCTGTTGGGTATCAACCGACACTAGCAACCGAAATGGGACAATTACAAGAACGGATCACTTCAACGAAAAAAGGATCGGTTACTTCTATTCAAGCGATCTATGTTCCTGCCGATGACTACACGGACCCGGCACCAGCGACTGCTTTTGCCCATTTGGATGCAACAACCAACTTGGAACGGAAATTGACTGAACAAGGGATCTATCCAGCCGTTGATCCACTGGCTTCTTCTTCTAGTGCGTTAGCACCTGAAATCGTTGGTGAAAAACACTATGAAGTAGCGACTGAAGTACAGCATGCGTTGCAACGTTACCGCGAACTACAAGACATCATCGCTATCTTAGGGATGGATGAGTTGTCTGATGAAGAAAAAACGTTAGTGGCTCGTGCGCGTCGGATTCAATTCTTCTTGTCGCAAAACTTCCACGTAGCGGAACAGTTTACTGGACAACCTGGTTCTTATGTACCAGTTGAGGAAACGATCAAAGGCTTTGCTGAGATTCTTGAAGGAAAATATGATGATCTTCCAGAAGAAGCCTTCCGTAGTGTAGGACGAATTGAAGACGTCATTGAAAAAGCGAAAAAAATTGGCTATTAATTAACCAGCCTCGAAGAAAGAGGGGAACCTCATGGATCAATTTTTAACAGTCAATGTGGTGACACCTGCTGGTTTGGTTTACGATCACCACGCGAAAATCGTGGTTGCACGTACGACAGATGGCGAGATCGGTATTTTGCCGCATCATGCCCCAATCATCGTTCCTTTGACGATTGATGAAGTCCGGGTCAAACGGATCGATTCGGATACTCACGTCGACTGGGTCGCCGTCAATGGCGGTATCCTTGAAGTGCGGGACAATGTTGTCTCTATCGTAGCCGATAGTGCGGAACGTGATCGCGACATCGACGTTTCACGGGCAGAAAGAGCAAAACAACGTGCAGAACGTCAAATCGAAGAGGCCAAACAAGTCGAAGATATCGACCAGCTTCGTCGCGCAACGGTTGCTTTGCACCGCGCCATCAATCGAATCAACGTGTCAAAACATTCCTAAAAAACAAGGGCATCTTGCCTTTGTTTTTTTGTTTCTCCGAGAAAACGTTTTAAAAACTTTTTAAAGTCTTTTCATGAAGGTTTCAAGAAAGATTATTTTTTATCTTGACATCTTTGTGGTATGATAGGAATGTTCAATTATGAAAAAAGGAGCAGGAAGTATGCAAGTGTATGGAATTGATGCAATCATTCGAATCGTGAGTCATTTAGCGTTCATCTATTTAGCATTTTGGGCATTGCAATCTGTGCGGATCGATGCTTTTTTTAAAGCCTTACGAACGACTCAGATACGAATGGTCATGGTGTTTCTTGCGATTGCATTAGGCTACACCGCCAGTACTTTTTTCCTTGAGTTGATTGCGTTATGTCGTAATTTATTTTTAACAGGTTTTTAAGAATTTCATTAATATATGCAAAAACACCGAATATTATGCTATAATTGGCAAGATTTGTGTGAGTCACTGCATTATTTGGAGGGAACATAAATGGAAGAGATGATCGTTCAAGGTGGTAATCGATTAACTGGAACAGTGAAGATCGAAGGGGCAAAAAATGCTGTTCTACCTATCTTAGCGGCAAGCTTATTAGCGGAAGAAGGAACAACGACATTAACAAATGTACCGATCCTTTCCGATGTATTAACAATGAAAGAAGTGATTCGGCATTTAAATGTCGCAATCGATTTTGAAGAAGAAAACAATACGATGACGATCGATGCATCACAAGAGTTAGCGATCGAAGCACCGTATGAGTATGTAAGCCAAATGCGCGCTTCAATCGTAGTCATGGGACCTTTGTTAGCCCGTAATGGTCATGCCAAAGTGGCAATGCCTGGCGGCTGTGCAATCGGCAAACGACCAATTGATCTACATTTGAAGGGATTTCAAGCACTAGGCGCTCAAATCATCCAAAAAGATGGATACATAGAAGCGATCGCTGATGAGTTAAAAGGCAATAGCATTTACTTGGATTTCCCAAGTGTCGGCGCAACGCAAAATATCATGATGGCTGCCGTAAAAGCTAAAGGCATCACTATCATTGAAAACGTCGCTCGTGAACCTGAAATCGTCGATTTAGCAAACATTTTAAACAAAATGGGTGCCAAGGTCTTTGGTGCAGGAACCGAAACGATGCGTATTGAAGGGGTCGAACACCTGCATGCAGTAGATCATTCGATCGTCCAAGACCGTATCGAAGCAGGAACCTTTATGGTTGCAGCTGCGATGACTCAAGGAGACGTTATTATTAAAGATGCAATCTCAGAACACAATCGTCCATTGATTTCAAAATTGATCGAAATGGGCGCAGAAGTGACTGAAGTAGCTGAAGGGATTCGTGTCGTTGGACCTGAAAAATTGAAGGCAACAGATGTGAAAACAATGCCTCATCCAGGTTTTCCTACGGACATGCAAGCGCAAATGTCTGCTATTCAACTTTTAGCAGCTGGAACAAGTGTTGTGAATGAAACGGTATTTGAGAATCGTTTCCAACATTTAGAAGAAATGCGTCGGATGAATGCTCATGTCAAAATCGACGGCAACATAGCAGTGATCGAAGGCGGCCATGAATTGCAAGGTGCGCTGGTCTATGCGACGGATTTACGTGCTGCCGCAGCGTTGATTTTATTAGGTCTGCGTTCAACTGGTCGGACACGTGTCCGCAATCTAAAATATTTGGATCGTGGCTATTACAAATTCCATGAAAAATTGCAGCAATTAGGTGCTTCTGTGGAACGAGTTTCTGAAGTAGTTGAAGAAACCGTACCAGTAAACGCTTAGTAGGAGTAGGAGAGAATAAAGTGAAGTTGAACCGTTACATTCTAACTAGCTTGATAAAAATTCTAATTGTCATTTTGTTAGCTATTTTATTGTTCTTAGCTGGAACAATGATTGGCTATGGAGTGATTGGCGACGGTAGTCCTTTTAAAGTCTTCTCTCCAAGTCTTTGGAATCATATCTTTGAGTTTATGAAGTAAACCAAAACTAGGACTTACGCCTCGTGCTGAGTCCTAGTTTTTTCTATCTGTCTTTACTGCATCGTGATCATAAAAAGAAAGGTTGGCAAGAAATGAGTAAACTTTTGATTGGCTTTGTTCGTTTCTATCAACGTTTTATTTCTCCATTATTTCCTCCTAGCTGTCGTTATTATCCGACTTGCTCAGGATACATGATCCAAGCGATCCAAGTCCATGGAGCAGCCAAAGGAGGTTTGATGGGAATCGCACGTATCTTACGGTGCCATCCTTTTGTAAAGGGGGGAATCGACTACGTGCCTCAGACCTTTACGTTAAAACGTAACACTGATGATAAAGTCAAACCAACGTACCGTTATCGGAAAAGTTAAACGAACATAAGAGAAAAAGAAAAGGAAGAAAAACATGATTCGTCCAATCCACCCTAATGAAGCGTATCCTTGGTCACTGTTGCTGGATTCGGATCCTGAAAAAACAGTTGTAGAAGGCTATCTATATGACAGCCAGACGCTTGTTTATGAAGAAGCTGGAGAAGTGATCGGTGTCTTAGTGTATCAAGACCAAGGCACAAAGTGGGAGATAATGAATGTGGCTGTCTCCCCAGCAAAGCAAGGAAGGGGCATTGGGGGTCAATTGTTGCAAGCTGCCGAAAAAGCGATTCTTAGTCAGCAGCAAGGTGCAAAACACCCTCTTGTCGTGATCAAAACCGGTAGTCTGCCCTCTGCAGCCTTGACTTTGTACCAAAAGCAAGGCTATGTTGAAAAAGACCGGGTGAAAAATTATTTCACCACCCACTATGCTGAACCGATTTTCGAAAATGGGCAGCAGTTGATCGATCAAGTTATTTTGGAAAAGCAGCTCTAATCCCATAGAGACAGTCTATGTCGATTTTAGGCTGTTTTTTTTATTGTTATCGGAAATCGCTTTCTTCAAGCGGGGACTTACGGTAAAATAGATAGTATCAGAATAATAAAGGATTGAGGGGAAAAAATGGCGATTTTAGTCTTTGATATGGGTGGTTCAGCAGTAAAATACGGCGTCTGGTCACAAGATTCTTTGGTGAGTAAAGGCAAATTTACTACTCCAAATACTTGGGAGGAAATGAAAGCCCAACTTCAGCAAGTGAGAACAAGCGTAAACGAAGAGATCGAAGGAGTCGGGATCAGTGCGCCGGGTGCGGTCAATGCCCAAGAGCGGCGGATCGACGGCATTAGTGCGATCCCTTATATCCATGGGTTTGACATCTACTCTGAACTCGAAGCAGCATTTGGGGTACCAGTAACCATCGAAAATGATGCCAATTGCGCTGGGATGGCTGAATTTTATCAAGGAGCGGGCAAAGAGTTTCAGCAAGCTGCCTTCGTTGTGATCGGAACAGGCGTTGGCGGCACCCTGTTTCAAAATGGTGAGCTAGTCCGTGGGGCACATTTATACGGTGGCGAATTTGGGTTGATGATCTTGGATCAAGGCAAAACATTTTCGCAATTAGGGACAGCGGTTCAGATGGCTTGGCGGTATTGTGATCGAATCGGTGTAGATCGAGCCACAATTACCGGCGAAGAGGTCTTTCAACGCGCAGAAGATGGGGATGCCATTGCGATCGAGGAAGTCAATAAATTTTACCGCTATTTAGCGCAAGGACTGTTCAGTATTCAATTTGCTTTTGATCCTGAAGTGATCATTATCGGTGGCGGTGTCAGTGCCAAAAAAGGCTTATTACAAGAAGTTGATCAACGGTTGAAAAAAATGCTGGCAGATCAAGCTTTAAATGATTTTGTCCCACTGATCAAGCTTTGTGACTATCGCAATGACGCCAATCTAGTTGGGGCAGCAGCCAATTTTCAAGCATTGTATCCAAGAAATAGCCGCTAACATCTAGATGTGATGTTTTCAAACGTCCTTTTGACAAAAAAATGAAGCAATTCGAAACGTTCAAAAAGTAAGCAAAGGAAAAAAACTTTGCTTACTTTTCTTTTTGCTCAAAAAACTGAAAAGCGATTCCATTGTTGGTGGATCAGTGTTTTAAAAACCCCATTTTTTTATAGCGAAAAAAATAAATTCTGAATAGGTGAAATATTCTGATAATTCGTTGACATTTTCCGGATTTTTCAGTATATTGGATAACATATTCAGGGGAAGTGAAGGAGAGGAAAAATATGAAAAAGAAATTTGCGTTTTTGTTTGCGAGTTTGTTTTTGTTGACAGCGTGTAGCGCTGGACCAACAGGTGGATCAACGGACGGCAGCGGGGCTGCTGAAGGTGGCAACAAACAAGAGGGAGATACCATCAAGATCGGAACCAATTTAGAGTTGTCAGGAGCCGTAGCTGCTTATGGGACGGCTGAAAAAGAAGGAATCGACTTAGCAGTAGAAGAAATCAATGCTGCCGGTGGTGTTCTTGGAAAACAAATTGAAATTATTTCGAAAGATAACAAATCAGATAACAATGAAGCTGCTACAGTAGCAGCCAATTTAGCAACGAATGATAAAGTGGTAGCCATCATTGGTCCAGCAACCTCTGGTGCTACGAAAGCAGCTTTGCCTAACGTGACTAGAGCGCAAGTACCAATGGTTACTCCTTCAGGTACTGACGATGCGATTACTTACACTAGTGGGAAAGTGCAAGAATTTGCCTTCCGTTCTTGTTTCCAAGATAGCTTCCAAGGAACGATCTTAGCGAAATATGCGGCTGAAAATTTGGATGCATCAAAAGCCGTGATCTTGGGAGACAACTCAAGTGATTACGCAATTGGATTGACGGAAGCATTTAAAGAAAGCTACCCAGGTGAAATTGTCTTAGAAGATAACTTTACTGAAGGCGACAAAGATTTCCAAGCAGTTCTTACAAGAATCAAAGATGTCGACTTCGATGTCTTGTTCATTCCAGGCTACTACACAGAAGCTGGTTTGATCATCAAGCAAGCGCGAGAATTAGGAATTGATCAAGCAATCATTGGTGCCGATGGATTCGGTGATGAAAAAATGGTTCAAACAGCTGGTGCAGAAAATGTCAGCAATGTTTACTATACCGGTCACTTCTCTACCAAAGCACCAGCAAATGACAAAGTTGAGCCGTTTGTGGCCGCTTTCAAGGAAAAGTATGGCAAAGAACCTTCTGCTTTTAATGCATTAGCCTATGATGCCGTTTATATGATCAAACAAGCAATCGAAGATCAAAACTCAGCAGATTCATTGGCAATTGCAGCTGGTTTGTCTGAACTGAAAGACTTTGTCGGCGTGACAGGTGAAATCACAATGGATGAAAATCATAACCCTGAGAAATCAGCAGTTGTTTTAGGATTGACTGACGGGAAGGAAACCTCAGCAGACACTGTGGAACCTTAAAAACCTGTAGTTGTTTGGCAGTGAAAACTGGGACAGACCTGATGTGTTTGTCTCAGTTTCTTTTCTCTAATGAGAAGAACCATAATAAATGATATTGGAAGTGAGTATATGGAAATGATGATCCAACAATTGATCAACGGCTTGTTTCTAGGCAGTATCTACGCCTTGTTAGCGTTGGGTTATACGATGGTGTATGGCATCATCAAGCTGATCAACTTCGCCCACGGAGAAGTTTATATGATTGGTAGTTTTATCGGTTACTTTTTGATCAATCAATGGCAATTAGGGTTTTTCCCCGCGTTGTTCATTTCAATGATCGCCAGTGCAGCTCTTGGGGTAACGATCGAATTTTTAGCGTATCGTCCCTTACGCAATTCCACGCGAATTTCGGCACTGATCACGGCAATCGGGGTTTCTTATTTTTTGCAAAATGTCATGATCTTTTTCTTTTCAGCCAATGTGCGCCCCTTTCCGCAAGCGATCGAACGACAAACTTATTCCATCGGGTTTGTTCAAGTAAGTAATGTCCAGTTATTGATCTTGGCTGTTTCGGTTACCTTAATGATTCTCTTGCAATTGATCGTGAAAAAGACCCGGATGGGAAAAGCGATGCGGGCAGTAAGTGTTGATGCAGATGCAGCGCGTTTGATGGGGATCAATGTCAATCGAACGATTTCCTTTACCTTTGCCTTAGGCTCGGCTTTGGCTGCAGCTGGCGGGATGCTGATCGGTTTGTATTATAATTCCATTGATCCATCAATGGGGGTCGTTCCTGGTCTGAAATCTTTTGTTGCGGCGGTTCTCGGCGGGATCGGGATCATTCCTGGTGCAGCTTTAGGCGGCTTTGTGATCGGTTTGGTGGAGACAGCAGCGACAGCGCTTGGTTTTTCTGATTACAAGGATGCTTTAGTGTACGTCATTTTAATAATTATATTGTTGGTTCGTCCAGCTGGGATCCTCGGCAAAAATATCAAAGAGAAAGTGTAGGTGGCAGAAATGAAAAAGAATTTACGTTACAACTTAATCTGGCTCGCTCTGGCAGCTATTCTTTATTTCGGATTATTTGCAGCTTACAACGGCGGAATGATCAATTTGTTCTCTGATGCCATCATCGTCAATATCGGCATCAATATCATCTTGGCAGTCAGTTTGAATCTGATCATCGGCTTTTCAGGGCAATTCTCCTTAGGACATGCTGGATTTATGGCAATCGGTGCTTATGCTGGCGCGATCCTGTCGGCAAGCAATCCAACCTTTGGCGGCTTTTTAACTGGTTTATTGGTGGGAATGCTGGTTTCAGGTGCAGTCGCATTAGTAGTTGGGATTCCGACCCTCCGTTTAAAAGGCGACTATCTAGCGATCGCTACCTTAGGTGTGGCAGAGATCATTCGGATCTTGTTGGTGAACTTACGAGGCTTGACCAATGGTCCTGCTGGAATTTTCGGATTGCCCCAATTCAGTAATTGGCAGATCGTCTTTCTCTTTGCCGTTTTATCGATTCTTGTCGTGTCAAACTTTATCCATAGCGGACCAGGTCGGGCGACTTTAGCGATTCGGGAAGATGAGATCGCTGCAGAATCGATGGGGGTCAACACAACGAAATACAAGGTAATTGCGTTTGTAATGGGAGCAGTGATGGCAAGCATTGCTGGTACCCTTTATGCCAGCTATCAGCAGTCGGTTTTCCCACGAGATTACGGTTTTATGAAATCGATCGATGTCTTGATCATCGTCGTTTTTGGAGGGCTTGGGAGTACCACAGGAGCAGTTGTTTCGGCAGTAGTGCTAGGAATCTTAAACATGTACTTGCAAGGCTTCTCTGATTTGCGTATGATCATTTATGCATTGGCTTTGATCATCATCATGATCTTTAAACCAAGCGGACTTTTAGGAACCTGGGAATTCTCCGTAAAAGGACTGCTGGATAAATTTAGAAAAAAGGGGGATGACAACGATGCCTCTATTAGAAGTTAAAAGCTTAACGAAAAACTTCGGCGGTTTAGCTGCTGTTTCTCATGTAGACCTCCATCTAGATACCAATGAGCTGGTCGGGTTGATTGGACCAAACGGTGCCGGCAAGACAACGCTCTTTAACCTCCTGACAGGTGTGTATGAGCCTAGTGAAGGCGAAGTGCTTTTTGAGACCCAAGGTAAGCCAAAACGTTTAAATGGCGTGAAGCCTTATAAAATCGCGGATTTAGGCCTTTCAAGAACCTTCCAAAACATTCGCTTGTTTAAAAACTTGACCGTGATGGACAACGTTTTGATCGCTATGAACAGTAAGCATAAAGAAGGACTACTGACCAGCATCTTGCGTTTGCCAAAGTATTACAAAAACGAAGAATCCATGAAGAAAAAAGCCTTAGAGCTGTTACGGATCTTTGATATGGATGGCAAAAGTCAAACGTTAGCGAAAAATTTGCCTTATGGCGAGCAACGCCGTTTAGAGATCGTACGCGCATTAGCTACAGAGCCAAAAATTTTGTTTCTTGACGAGCCGGCAGCGGGGATGAATCCTCAGGAAACAACAGAACTGACAAAGCTGATCTATAAGATCCAAAAAGATTTTCAATTGACGATCCTCTTGATCGAGCATGATATGAGTTTGGTCATGGAAGTGTGCGAACGGATCTATGTACTGGAATACGGGCAAGTCATCGCCCACGGTGAACCAGAAGAGATCAAAAACAATCCACGGGTAATCGAAGCCTATCTAGGAGGGGAAATCTGATGCTGGAAATTCAAAATTTAAGTGTTCACTACGGCATGATCCAAGCAGTTCATGATGTTTCCTTCCACGTCAATCAAGGAGAGATCGTTTCGCTGATTGGTGCCAATGGTGCCGGAAAAACCACGATTTTACGGACGATTTCTGGATTGATCCGTCCTTCAAAAGGCTCCGTCACTTTTGAAGGAAAGCAAATTGAGAAAGAAGCACCGCAAAAAATCGTCGCAAACGGCTTGTCGCAGGTGCCAGAAGGGCGGCACGTCTTTTCCGGTTTGACGGTTCAAGAAAACTTAGAGATGGGCGCCTTCTTGCGTAAAGACAGTGGTGTCAAAGAAGACTATGAACAAGTTTACCGCAAGTTTCCTGTATTGAAAGAACGCCTCTCGCAAGATGCGTCGACATTATCTGGCGGTGAGCAGCAGATGTTGGCAATGGGGCGGGCATTGATGTCAAAACCGCGCTTGCTTTTGCTGGATGAGCCATCGATGGGCTTGGCACCAATTTTTATCAAAGAAATTTTTTCCATCATTCAAGAAATCAAGCAGCAAGGAACGACTGTGCTGCTGATCGAACAAAATGCGAAAATGGCTTTATCGATTGCCGATCGCGGCTATGTATTAGAAACGGGGAAAATCGTTTTAGAAGGTTCAGGAGAAGAATTATTAGCAAGCGATGAAGTAAGAAAAGCGTATCTAGGAGGTTAAACAATGAGCGTAAGTGATTTTATGACGAAGACGGTCATCACCGTCGATTCACAAACACCGATCTTTGATGCAATAGATGTGATGAAGCAGCACGATATCCATCGTCTACCTGTCGTTGATGATGGCAAATTAGTAGGGTTGATCACAGAAGGAACGATCGCTGAAGCAACTCCCTCAAAAGCGACAAGCTTAAGCGTTTATGAAATGAACTATCTCTTAAATAAAACGACGGTCGCTGATATCATGTTGAAAAAAGTGACCACGATTGAACCAGATGCACTATTAGAGGACGCCATTTCCGTCATGCGTAGTGAGAACGTGGGGGTTTTACCAGTCATGGATGATGATGCCCTAGTGGGAATCATTACCAACAATGATATTTTTGATGCCTTTTTGAAAATCACTGGCTACCACGATGGCGGGACCCGAGTATCGATCGAGATCACGGATGACCATGTGGGGGTTTTAGCAGACGTGACGAAACTCCTTGCCGATCATCAAATGAGTATTTTGACGATTGTGGTAAATCGGATGGCACTAAAAACAGTTGTTGAGATCCAAGTAGAATCACGGCAAGTCGCAGCAATCGAGAAAATTTTAAGCGATGCAGGTTATACCGTGACGAGTGCTGTCTTGACGAACCAGAAGTGATCTAAGGAAATGTAGCTGATCGTAAAGATTGGCTACTTTTTTTATTTCCAGAAGAGATTTTCTTTTTCTTTTGCTGCTTTTCTGTTAAAATAGGAAGGTGCTGTAAAGAAAGAGGTGCAACCATGTCTAAGAAAAATAAAGATATCGAAGTCCGTATTGAAGAAACAACAAAAGCCATTCATGGCAAAGACTATACCGTCAATGAATTATTTATCGGTAAAAAACGAATCGGTGAGATTTTAACAACTGGACCAAAAGAATTTCAAAGCTTTTTAGGGGATGAAGATCTAGGTTCGAGCAGAAGCTTAGAAGCTGCCATCGAGATGATTATTCGCCAATGGAATTTACATGAATAATTTCTAGAAAAAATTACTTTTTGCTCTTGCAATTTGTTATCTTTTTCGGTATTATAACTATTGTCAGGTTTGAGAAAAACCTTTTGGAGGAGTAGCGAAGTGGCTAAACGCGACGGACTGTAAATCCGTTCCTTAGGGTTCAGTGGTTCGAATCCACTCTCCTCCACCATTATTGGGGTATAGCCAAGCGGTAAGGCAACGGACTTTGACTCCGTCATGCGTTGGTTCGAATCCAGCTACCCCAGTCAAAGAAATACGTAGAAAAAACAGCAAGCAGACTTGCTGTTTTTTTTGTTATTTAAAAAGAATCGTTTTTTTATAAGTACTTAGGGAAATAGGAAGCTGATGAGAAAGAAGCAACTTTCAACGTGCAAGTTTCTACGAAAAAGCAAAAAGTGGTTACTTTGGAGCATTTCTATTAAACAGGCATGGGGTTGCCGTCCATTCTTTTACGGAAGTCTCTTTCAGAGAATTTAAAATATTTGGGCATTTTTGGTTCTGTTTGGTATACTTAGGCAAATCAGTTCCTTTACGAGAACCATTTTTTTGCATGAGGAACGAACGATGACAGGAATATTACCGATTCTCGGATATGATAACTTTACTAGATGGGGGCTTAACGAAGATGGGGAATGAAACAACTTGGGAAAACATAGATCGCCTTTATCTGTTGTGTCAACCAATCATGCAGGTAGAATCGCTAAGTCAGCAAGAGCTGAATGGCTATGAAGTCTTACTGCGTAGCGAGAAGAACAACCGCTTCCCACAGCAAGAATTCAGTACAATGATTCAAACTGAAAGCGGCAATCAGCAATTGATGGAATGGTATGCTAAGGAATTGCGGCGTTTGTGTCAAAAAAAGCCGGAAACCCGCTTTAGTGTCAATATTCATCCACAACAGCTGCTGTGGCAGTCAACGTGGTCCTTTTTTGAAACGATGGCTGTTCATAAGGAGCAGTTGCAGATTGAATTGACGGAGCATCCCGTACGCATACAACAGGAGTCATTTGATTTGTCTGTAGCCATTGCAAAAATTAAAGCTTATGGTTATGTGATTGCGGTCGATGATATCGGCTGCGGACAAAATACCCTCTCGTTGGTCTTTGCCAATCTTGCCAGCGTTGATTGTTTGAAATTTTCGTTGTTACCGTTTATTCAGCTTGATGAGGAGATTGGCTTCAGCTTTTTGGCTTGTTGGTTGAAGGTTGCCCAAAAATATCAGCTTGAACTGATCGTTGAAGGCATCGAGAACCGCGAAAAAATGGTACAGTTGCTTGAGATGGGGGTGCATTTGCAACAAGGGTATTTATGGTCTAAAGGAGAGCGATTGTGATGGAATGTTAGAACGAGGCGTGCTTTTGGCGTTTGGTTTGCCGCTGATGATTGCCAGTTTACTGGTGACCGCAGATGTTTTTGTACGAAGTGTGCAAAAAATATCGGTTTCTCGTCCATTTAAGTATTTTATTATTGGTATTCTGACGTTTACGCATTTGTATTTTATTCTTTCTTTTTCAATGAATTCAGTTGGGTTTATCTGTTATCAATACACAACTGCTTTTATAGCGAGTCATTTTTTCTATGGTGATCGTGGTAAGATCTTGATTTTGATAACGCCGTGTATGGTCGTCTTTTATTTGTGGTTTGTCGGTTTTTCTGATGTGGGTAAAGCTTTTTATCTTCCATTATTCGGAGTTGGGCTCTTTGTCCTTGATTTTCTTTTATCAAAAGTCAAGCGGATCCGTCCGCAACAGCAATTTTATTTGATGTATTTTTTGACCTGTCTGCTCTCACCGCGTTTTTCGATGCTGGTCCATCATACGACGACCTATGACTGGGAAGCGATGCTGGCAGTATTTGTTGGTTCTTTTGTGCTGTTGGGCGGCTTTATGTGGCTTCATCGGTTGATTGAAGGCGAAGAGTACCAAGTACTGGCAGAGTTGGCGAATAGTAAGATCGATGCGTTGACCGGCTGCTTCAACTATGGGACCTATAACCACGATCTTCTTCAAGCTGTTTCACAGAAAAAGACTGTGACGATCGCCATGATTGATCTCGATCACTTCAAAAAGGTCAACGACCGTTATGGTCATATCGCCGGAAATGAGTTGTTAAGAACCTTTGCCTCACGGACGACTACTTTTTTAGAGGCGCATTTTGCCGAGACCTTTTCCTTTTATCGTTATGGCGGAGAAGAGTTCTGTCTCGTGATCGAAGGGGATGTCAAAGAAAAGACCGTAGCTGCAATGACGACACTGTGTCAAACCATTTCCAGCAGTATGTTTCCTGTGGCCAATTTTGAAAAAGGGACGATGTCTTTGTCTTGCGGCGTTGAAGCGAGTACCGTTTGTCATGGCGATATCTTGGCAGCTGTTGAAAGAGCCGATCAAGCCCTCTATCTCGCAAAACAAAGTGGTCGAAACCGGGTATGCACCTTGCCTGAGACGTAAAAAATAATGGAAAAATAATTTACACAAATTCACAAAGAATTAAATGTTTATGCACAAAAAGTTAGTAATAATAAAGAAATAATGTTATTTATTTAGAAAATATACATTTTGATCAGTTTATTTATTTTGAGAATCTTCTTATATCAACAAAAAGATTGAAAATATGTATAATTTCTGGTAAATTATTTTAAATCAAGAGTGATAGAAACTGTCAATGATAAATAGTGATCCTTACTTGATGCTCCGTCCGCTTTTCCATGAAACATCTTTGGAAATGTTCTGTCGAATCAGCAAGTAAGGATTCTTTTTTTTAGAAAGGAAGCGCAGGAAATGGCAAATACGCTGGTTGTCAATACACTCGCAAATTTAGGTGCAATCATCATCAATATTTACTTGTTGTTCAAAGTCAGTGATGGCTTCGTAGGGCAAGGGACCTTCAAAGCAAAGCAGATCGCAGCGGCGATTGTTTGTGAAACCGTGGTAGGGATGTTGCTAATGAACTTCTCTTATGTCGTATATGAAACAAGATTTGACCTGCGCTTTTTGCTTTACGCTTTTTCTATGAAGTATCTGGGCTGGAAGGTGACCGTACCAACGATGTTCAATCTAGCGTTAGGTCGTTTTTTGTTTGAAGTATCAAAATCTTCTTGGTTGAACTTATATCTCAGTTTCTTTTTGATGGTGACCCTGACGTTTCTCCATGCTTGGGCCAAGCGGCGGCTTAGTGACAAACAAGAGTTAATTTTATCGATCACCTACTTGATTGTTATCTCCTTTCTATTTGGCTGTTATTTGACTGGTGATATTCAAAAAACGACCTTAATTTATATAGTTTATGGCATTCTTGCTTATACGTTGGCGTTTTTCCTTTACTCAATATTAAATGATATGCAGCGCATTTTGGCTTTAGTCAAAATCGATGATTTGACGCAGTTGAACAACTTTCGTAAGTTTCAAGAGGACCGCCAACGCCTAGATACGACCGAGGTGGACTTATCGATCGCTTTGATCGATATCGATCATTTCAAAAATTACAATGACCGTTACGGACACCGTGCCGGGGATGTGATTTTGCAAGAAATCGCTCGTATTTTTTCGACCTACTGTACGGCTAGCAATCCGGTCTATCGCATCGGTGGGGAAGAGTTTGCGATCTTGATCCAAGGAGACGCACAGACTGCTACTTATCTCCTCGAAAAAATCCAAAAGCGCATCCGTTACCAAGAAATCATCTTGGATGCCGGCGATTCGGTCAACATCACGTTGTCGATTGGGATCGCACAACGGCAAAAGGGCGAGCTGCTGATGCAAACACAAGAACGTGCCGATCAAGCATTGTATCGCGCCAAGCGCAGCGGTCGCGACCAACTCTGTCTTTACTGATGGGGTTGGCTTCTTTTCTTTTTTTGTTTTCAAAAATACTACCTTAAATGAGGAACGCATATGGAAAATAGTTTAATCATGATTCCTTCGCTAGAACCTGACCACAAACTGCTGGCTCTGGTGGAGAAAATTCGTTTGCATAACCAGCACCTGCCGATTTTGGTCGTGGATGATGGCAGTGGATCAGCTTATCAGTCTGTCTTTTCGACGTTGGAACAGCAGTTTGGCTGTCAGGTTTTGACCCATCCAAAGAATCTTGGAAAAGGCGCAGCTATCAAAACCGCCCTCAACGAAGTGCTGACAAATCAACCAGCAGTTGAATTTATGGTGACCATTGATTCGGATGGGCAACATGAGTATACCGATATGATGGCTTGCTTAGCAAAGGCCCAAGCCCATCCCGACAGTATTATTTTAGGGACCCGATCCTTTGGCAAAGAAGTGCCCTTGCGGAGTAAGTTCGGCAATATTTTGACCCGAAATATCCTACGTTTAGCGACTGGTCTTGCTATCGAGGATTCGCAGACGGGCTTAAGGGTTTTCCCTCGGAAATTCATGACAGATTTGTTGGCGATCTCAGGTGAGCGATTTGAATATGAAACGCGGATGCTGATCGAAGCCCAGAAACGGGGGTGGCCGATTCTCTCGCAACCGATCGCCACCATCTATATTGAAGAAAATGCCTCTTCCCATTTTCGGGTCTTGGCAGATTCCGTCGCTATCTATAGCGTCTTTTTGAAGTATTTGTTTTCATCTGTGGTCTCCTTTTTTGTCGATGTGATCGCCTATGCGTTATTGATCCATTTCTTGTCTGTCATCGATCTGTCCTCCATCGTGATCGCTTCGTTGGGTGCCCGCTTGATTTCAGCGATCGTCAATTACTACATCAATCGCGAGCTTGTTTTTGGTCAACGGACAAAGAACAGTATGCTGCAGTATTTTTTATTAGTGATCGTACAGATTTTGCTGTCCTCTTTCCTCGTCTACCTGATCTATTTGATCCTGCCGATCGGGGATTCTGTGTTGTTAAAAATAGGCGTCGATTGCCTGCTCTTTTTCTTTAGTTACCATGTGCAAAAAAATGTCATCTTTAAGGAGTGATTGAGGTGGAACAAAAACGTTTGCCTTGGGCGAAAAAAGTCGTTTACTTTCTGGCGTTTGTCTTCTCGCTGATCTATTTATCATGGCGGGGGCTGTATACATTGCCATGGCACGAGTCTTGGTTTGCCCTGCTGTTTGGTTTGCTGCTTTGGGGCAGTGAGATCGTATCGAACTTTACGGGCTTGCTGTTGATTTGGAACAAAAACAAAGCAAAGCCTTTTGAAAAACCGATCGTGCCAGAAGCCGACTATCCAGCGATCGATGTGTTGATTGCGACCCATAATGAAGAAGTGCCGCTTTTATTAAAAACGGTCAATGCGGCAGTTCATATGAAATACCCCGATCCCAAAAAAGTTCACATCTACTTGTCAGATGACACCAACCGTCCAGAGGTCAACGCACTGGCAGATAAATTTGGCATCGGCTATATCGGGTTGACAGGCAATCAGCATGCCAAGTCAGGCAATCTCAATCATGCATTATCAGAAACCAATTCGCCGCTAGTGGCGACCTTTGATGCAGATATGATCCCTTACTCAGATTTTTTGCTGGAAACAGTGCCATATTTTGTGGCAAATCAGCAGGAACGCCGTAAAGACCAGACCATCAAACCGTTGGGCTTTGTCCAAACACCGCAAAGCTTTTATAATGCGGATCTTTTTCAGTACAATCTTTTTTCAGAAGCGGCAATCCCTAACGAGCAGGACTTCTTTTCCAGAGAAGTCAATGTTTTGAACAACGCCCATGATACAGCTATTTATACAGGTTCCAATACGGTGATCGCACGAGAAGCGATCGAAGCCGCTGGCGGATTTCCGACGGACACGATCACGGAAGATTTTGAATTAGGCGCCTTGATCAATTGCAAAGGTTATCGCAGTTTATCAACACTGCAGCCAATGGCCAGCGGTCTGTCTCCCATTGATATCCCAAGTGCCTTAAAGCAGCGGATTCGCTGGGGAAGAGGAGTGGTCCAAAGTGTCCACAATCTCCATCTTTTCAAAAACAAGACGTTGTCTTTGGCGCAAAAAATGGTTTTCTTAAACAGCTATTTGTATTGGTGGTCGTTTTTACGGCGGTTGCTGTTTATTTTCGCGCCGATTTTGTACACCGTCTTTAATGTAAGGGTCGTAGAGACCAACTTTTGGGTCTTGCTGCTGTTTTGGCTGCCAAGCTATACGTTCTTGCATTTGGCGATGCAGGATTTGAGTAGCGATATTCGAACGCAGCGCTGGGGCGAGATCCAGGAAACGATTTTTGCACCTTACCTAGTGATTCCTGTCTTTTTACAAGCCATCGGCATCAAAGAGACCCGTTTCAAAGTGACCAATAAAGCAGCAACTCAGTCTAAAAAAGACTTGTTGTTTGTGGTGCCGCATTTGTTGCTGTTGATTTTGACGATTATCGGCTTAGTGAAGTTTAATTACGGCAAATTCGGCTCAGAGATTTTCTATGGCAGCGTGTTGACTTTCTGGTTGCTGACCCATTTCTTTAACTTAACCTTTGCGGTCTTATTTTATCTCGGTCGCCCGATTTACCGAACGACGGAACGGTTCAGAGCCCATTATCCTGTTGAAGTTTCCGACCAAGACGCCAGCTATTCTTTGATGACAGAAAATATCTCAGAAAACGGCTTGTCCTTCGTTTCTGACGTTCCTCTTTATTTTCCGCCAGATGCGCAGCTGACTTTTAAAATCACCCGTAATGGCTACCAAGCAGAGATGACGGGAAACGTCGTCCGCGTTTTTTCAGGCAAGGACCGCTGGGTCTATGGGGTTGCTTTACACCAATTATCAGAAAAAGACTACTTGGCTTATTTGCAGATCATTTATGATGGCTTCAATCAAAGCCTGCCGGTTCTGCGGGACCCATGGATGACCTTCTTTGATAGTCTTTTTGAAAATCTCGGTAAGCATCTGCTGCAAGCCAAACAAAAGCCATTGCCGCCTCAACGAGTGCCCATACTGACCATTGATCAAAAATGGCACTTTGATGAAGGAACCTATGCGGTCACAACATTTGGTTTTGACCAGCTCACGTTGGCAAAAACAGAAGAGGTCGAGATGCCGACCCATCTAACCTTACCGATCAGTAATCTTGTGCTTCACGCTGAAAAAGCGATGCTTCAACCAACAGAAAATCAAGTGATTTATCAAGTAAGCAATCTTTCCGAGCTGCGTTTTACAGCAGCCTTTCATGAATGGGTAGACAGCTTGCTGAGAAAGGAGGCAGACGATGATCGAGATCCTGCTGCGATTTAGTCTCTTTGGTTTATCATTAGCTGGCTATGCCTATCTTTTTGTACGAGTTTGTCATTTTCCCAAATACATTAGCTGGATCGCTGCCTGCTGTTTGCCGATCCTCGTTCTTTCCTTTGTCGCATATGGTCCCAAAGGATGGTTGATCTGGGGGGCATGGGTTTTATTTGGTCTTGGCTTACTATTATGCGTTTGGCGTTTTTGGCAGGAGCGCTATCAGGTGCGTTGGGGCTTGCAAGAGCCCATCATGCTGTGGTTTTACGGCTATTTTGCTTTGTTCGTTTTGATATTGCTTCACAGTCATTTGACCCACTATGACAACTTCTCCCATTGGGCGACGATCGTTAAATTCCTTTATACGCAGGGACAATTGCCAACGGCAGCCGATGCCATCATTAGTTTTACTTCCTATCCTTTAGGCAGCTCGCTGTTTGTTACTTATACAGCAATCATCGTTGGCTATCATGAGAATGTCTTGCTGATTGGTCAATTGATTTTGATTTTCTGTAGTCTATATAGTTTTTTTGCGATTATTCGTGATCCGAAAAGAAAGCTGGCTTTCGCTCTGATCTTCACCAGTATGGCGGTTTTCAATTATTTTAATATTGCGATTCGAATGAATAATTTATTAGTAGACTTTATCCTGCCAGTGTTGACTTTAGCTGGCATCGCTGGCTTATTCGCTTTAAAAGGCAACGTACTACCGTCGATCGGTTTCTTTCTTTTGATTGGCGCCTCTCTTGATTTGGTCAAAAATAGTGCCGTCTTTTTTCTGCTGATTTTAGGCGGCTATTTACTAGTCTGCTTGTGGCAGGCATCAGTTCGTTGGCGGCAACGGCTGGGCATGATGATTGTAGGATTAGCTGCCATTGGGCTATCTGTCCTGCCAGCGATTCTTTGGAACCTGCATGTCAAAGCGAATTTTCCTAAATCGAAGCATGAAGTCAGCGTGACCGCTTATAAACAGATTTTTGGTGAAAAGGATTCTCAGATACTGCAGCAGATTACGGATGTTTTTGTTAAAACCATCACGGATGTTGCGACGATCTCCACGCAAGGAATTCTCTTGATCCAGGTCATTCTGTTGGGCAGTTGGCTATTTGTCCGATTTATCATGAAAAAACGCAATCCATTTTTAAAAGAACTGCTGTTGATCGATGGTATCATTGGGGGGTATTATTTAGGAATCTATGCCATGTTCTTGTTCTCGATGCCCACTGATGAAGCATTGTCTTTGGCAGGGTTCGATCGCTATGCCTCAAGTATCGTGATTTTAGCAATTGGATTAATGACCTTTTTCATGGTCAGAGGCATTGATCATTTGTATCATGAACAAGCGATCGATCGGCGAACCTACCGTAGTTTTGCCAGCTTGACCACGAAAAAAATCTATCAATACAGTACCTTGATTCTGTTATTTTTTGCGACATTGCTGATCCTTTCAGAAAATAATGGCATGCGTTATACCAATCGTGAATATGCTGCTTCGATTCCAGCACAAGTTTCAGCCGTTACTGGCGATCGCTTTGACCTAAACCAGAAAAAATACTTGGTGGTCAGTACCAATAAAGAAGCAGTAGACAGCTACTTAGTCGGCTATGTCGGCAAATATTACTTGTTTTCACCTAATGTCGATGGTCGAGAGAATTTCCTCTTATCAGATGCAGATTTTCGCACGCTATTAAAGCAATACGATGAAGTCGTCGTCTTAGAAGAGCACTATACCTTTAATGCCATGACGATGAAGCTAACAGGCAAAACCTTTGCCCCAGGCGTTTATTCGGTGGCGGAGGTGTTGGGGCGTTAAGGGAAGGAATTACTCAAGCGTGTCTCTTTATTAGAGAATCAAAAGTTAAAATACCAATGAAACAGACGACATATCGTTTGTTCATTGGTATTTTTTTTTCTGTTCCCACTGAGTAATATCCTCTATACTATGAAAATACCAAGGGACATGTAAATAAACTGGATTAAACGAAAAAGTACACATGAAAAAACGGCGCAATATATTCAGTGCTTATGATTTACTGTAATGAATGCAGTAAAAGTAAGTGTTTTCATTTTTTTAAGAAAAAGCTACCATTAGAAATGTAGACGAGGTGATAGTTTCATGATTAGTGAACGGGAAAAAGCAATTATTCGATATCTCTTAGAGAATGGACCAACAACGGTTGCTAAAATTGGGTTGCATATGTCGCTTTCGCAAAAGACAGTTTCGCAATCGTTAAAGAGAATTGATGAATTTTTGCAGGAAACAGCAATAAGGCTTGTTCGCAAACCTAGAGTAGGTGTATTTCTTGATGGCGATTCAGCTGAAATTCTAAAGTATCTTGATGGGCACGAGGAATCAAACTTACCGACGAGCAAAAAAGATCGTATTCAGTTTCTTTGCTTTGAAATACTGAAACAAAAAACATATTTTACGCGTCAAGAACTGCAAGATGCACTCTACATCAGTAAATCAACTTTAGAAAATGACATGGGGCAGGTAAGCGAGATCTTTCGTCATTTTAACGTTACGATTGAAGTTTTACCGGGGAAGGGTTCCTTTTTGAATTTGTCAGAACAAGAAAAACGTCGTTTAGCATTTGATTTGATCTACTATTTCTGGGGTGGAAATTGGAAAATAACACAAGAGCAGCAACGCTATTTGCATTCGATTCAAGGAATTCCTCAGTTTGTTAATGATTTTATTGACCTGACAAAGATTTCTTTAGTTGATACGCTCTTACAAGAGTATTTGAAAAAAGAACAAATTACGCTTAATGATGCTGCCTATCACTCACTATTGCTTCATCTAATCATCATGATTGATCGGGTCAAAGAGAAGAATTATCTGACTTTCGAAGAAAGAAGACATCCTTTGATGGAGAATAGAGCTTTTTATCGTTTTATTGCTTCAATAGAAGAAACGTTTTCTCTGTCGTTGCCAGTTTCGGAAGTTCATTATATTTCGCTTCATATCTATGGGGATTCGTTGATGAAGAAGAATGACTCCGATGATTTGCTTGATGAAACGATACGCAAATTGATTCATGAAACGATCTCCCTACGCAATGAAAGTCTTTTGTTAGGATTGGTATCACATATCAAAGAAGCTATTTATCGCATTCAAAAAGGATTAGTCATTCATAACCCTTTTCTAAATGATGTGAAGAAGAATTTCCCTTTGTCTTTTGAGGAAGCGCTTCGATTAGCTCATGCCTTAAATTGGCATTTTTCGATTTCGATCCCCGAAGATGAGGTTGCCTTTCTGGCCGTACACATCCAAGTGATGAAAGAACAACGAGAAGAAAAACAACCGAAGAAAGTGAGTGTCTTATTAGTTTGTAGCAGTGGGAAAGGCACTTCACAGCTATTAGCTGCTCGTATTCGGAGAAATTATGAGCAAATCGATATTTCCAGGATTCTTTCAATTCAAGAGTTGATTCAGACCAATATTTATGAGGACTTGATTTTATCGACAGTGGATTTAAAAATCGATTCGATTCCAACAATCCATGTTTCACCTGTACTGAATAAAGATGAGCAGCGAAAAATAGAAGCCTTTTTAAGAAAAGTCGAAGAAAAACAAAATGGTTCTTTCAGTCAGTTTGCGAAATTGATTCATGAGGACTTGATTTTCTTAGATCATCATTTTGAAGATTATCAAGAGGTGATTACATTTATTGGAGAGCAGTTGGTTACTCGTGGGTATGTGATCGAGGAAATGATTGATTCTTCCCTAAAAAGGGAACAACTTTCCTTTACTTCTTTTGGACGATTCGCAACGCCTCATGGGACGCCAGAATACGTGAAAAAATCAGCGATTGTATTTTTACGTCTTAATAATGAGATCCACTGGGGAGAAACAAAGGTGAAATATGTCTTTTTCATCTGTATCAAGGATGAAACTGTACAAGACCTTGAGGAAATCTATGACACGATGCTTAGTGTGATGGAATCAGATGAACGAACCTTCCTCCTTAAAGGGACGAAAGAGGAATTAAAAAAGTATTTACAAGGGGGAACATAAAATGAATATAGAAACACTACTACCTTTTGAACATATTGTTCTTGGTCTAGAGGCAACCACTAAAGAAGAAGTGGTCCGTCAATTAGCAAAAATATTAGTAATTGAAGGAATCGTTCAATCCGAAAATGAGTATGTTCAATCAGTTATGGAAAGAGAAGATCACTCGACCACAGGAATAGGCAATAATATAGCTATCCCTCATGGAAAAAGTCGTGCAGTTTCTGAACCCGCAATCGTTTTTGCTCGGTTAAAGGCACCATTAGAATGGCAATCTTTAGATGATGAACCGGTAACGGTTGTGATTATGCTTGCTATTCCTGAAGAATATCAAGGAGACACCCATTTACGGATTTTATCAGAAATTGCCATGAAATTGATGGATGAAGACATCACAGAAGCGCTGAAAAGCGAAACAGATAAAGAGATTATCGCGAAATTATTAAGCGAATAAAATGGAGAAAAGGGGAAAGACGAATGAAGAGAAAAATTATTGCAGTAACGGCGTGTGCCACAGGAGTTGCTCATACCTTTATGGCGGCACAGGCGCTAAAAAAAGCAGCAGCGAAACGTGGCGATTTAATCAAGGTTGAGACACAAGGAGCAACAGGTATCGAAAATGAATTGAACGAGCGGGATTGTCAAATTGGGGAAGTCGTGATTTTTGCCGTTGATACGAAAGTGAGAAATGAGGAGCGTTTCAATGGCAAAATGATTCTCAAAGTCCCGGTAGCAGCCCCTATAAAAAACGCAGAAAAAGTAATTGAAGATGCATTAAAGCTGATTGATCAATAAAGAGGAGGAAAATCAGATGAAAAAGTTGGCAAGTGAAATGAAAAATCATGTTTTAACAGGAATATCCTATATGATTCCTCTAGTGATTGCCGGAGCAGTTATCATGGCGATTTCTCGAGTAGGTGGATCAATATTTGGGATTGTCGATATTTGGGACGCCTCTCATGGAGAAAGTGCGAATACGATCATCCGATTACTCCATAGTTTAGATGGATTCGGAGGGATTGCGTTAGGATTGATGTTTCCCGTAATATCGGCATTTATTGCTTATTCGATTTCCGATAAGCTAGGGATTGCCCCTGGTCTTGTTGGAGGTATGTTAGTAAAAGACATTAACGCAGGCTTCTTAGGCGCAATTGTTTCAGGGTTGATCGCTGGGTACATCTGCTTGTGGATCAAAAAACATATCAAACTGCCAAAATCGATGGCATCGGTAGTTCCAGTGTTCTTAGTTCCTGTTTTAGGTACTTTAGTCACTGTCCTACTTGTGAACTATGTGATCGGTACACCATTTGCAGCTATCAATGTGGGCTTAGAGTCATGGTTGAATGGATTGAGTGGCGGAAATGCGGTCGTGATGGCGGCAGTTGTAGGGGCAATGGTTGGATTTGATCTTGGAGGGCCAGTAAATAAGGCAGCTGTGACAACCGCGATGGCTTTATTGACAAGTAACGTTTATGCACCAAACACTGCAGCGCAAGTGGCAATCATTATTCCACCAATTGGTTTAGGCTTAGCGACTGTTTTTGCCAAGAGTAAATACAATAACGAATTAAAAGAAGCAGGAAAATCGTCGATCATTATGGGTCTAGTAGGCATTTCAGAAGGAGCGATCCCATTTGCGGTGGAAAATCCACTAAAAGTGATCCCAGTGAATATGATTGGTTCAGCGATTGGTTCTGCAATGGCTGTAGGTCTAGGAGCTGTCAATACAGCCCCAATCTCTGGTTTTTATGGCTGGTTCACTGTAGAAAAATGGCCACTGTATGTTTTATCGATTGCTACTGGCTCATTATTCATTGCGATTTGTACAAGCTTGCTACGTTCAAAAGATGCGGGGAAAGAAACAGATACCACGATGGAAGAATTTGACGAAGCTGCTTGGGAAGAGCAGTGGGAAGCATAGCTATGACAAATGTACACATAGTAAACCACACCCATTGGGATCGTGAATGGTATTTTACTTCAATGGACTGTGTCGTTTTGAGTGATCAATTATTTAGTGATGTACTAAAAGAACTAAAGAGGCAACCGACTGCTTCTTTCGTGCTAGATGGACAAATGTCTATTCTAGACGATTATTTAGAACTCTATCCTGAGCGCTTGACTGAGGTCAGAGAGTTGATCGCCAATGGTCAATTGTTCATCGGTCCTTGGTACACCCAAACAGATGCCTTTTTTGCTTCTGGTGAGTCCATCATTCGAAATGCCATGATTGGTATATTTGATAGCAAAAAATATGGCAGCTATATGCCGATCGGCTATTTGCCAGATACATTTGGTTTTAATGCTCAAATGCCAACCATATTGAACGAAGTTGGACTTGATAACATTATCTTTTGGCGAGGCATCGATTTAGGGGAACAGGTCAAATCCCCTTACTTTAAATGGACGAGTTTAAGTGGGCAAGATTCACTGTATGCGGTGAATTTTCCTCAAGGATATGGTGCACAGCAGCAATTGGAGCCAACAAGCAGTTATGTAGATGGCAGACTCGATAGAGGTGTTGATTTTATTAAGAGCTACGCGAATGAACCTGAAATCTTGATTCCAACTGGAAATGATCAGTTAGGCATTGTTTCTGCCATAGAAGAAAAACTAACGAAAATCAATCAGCTTGGAAAATACAAGTATCAATTGAGCACCTATCCAGCATTTATGGAGATCGTCCGTCAAAAAGAACTGGAAGTTTATCAAGGAGAGTTTCGTGCACCGGTTTTTGCACGGGTTCACAAAACGATTGGTTCTGTACGAATGGATCTGAAACGTGAGATTTTTCGATTAGAAAACAAATTAGTTTTAGAAATTGAACCAATGTTAGTTATTGCGAAAGATTTAGGGATCGAATTAAGCAATCGCTTGCTAATGAAAGCTTGGAAAAAGTTATTTGAATGTCAAGCCCATGATAGTTTGGCAGGCTGTGTATCAGATAGTGTTGCACAAGATATCAGTCATCGGTTAAAAGAAATCAGTGAGATTTGTGAGAGCATTGAAAATTTGATTTTAAAAAGAATCAGTGAAGGACTCGCTTTACAAGCCAACCAATTTCTGATTCTTCATCCAACACCAGTGCCATTTCAAGGAGAGAAATTAGTTAAGATCGTATCCAGAACCAACAATATCAAGGTTATTGGAGCTGATTCATCTGTACTTGAAGCAGTGTATATCCCAAGCAGGAAAAATATTATGGAAGAAACTCCGGCTGGCAACCGTTTTATTGAAGAAGAGGGGTATTATCTGTTAACCGTTCAAGTGACCTGTGCCTTTTCAGGCCTTGGTTATCAAGTCCTTACATTTGAAGAGCAAGAGACAACTCCCGAATCGTCTTTAGATCAAAACACATGGATTAGAAATGGAAAATACATGCTTTCCTTTGAAGACGGCCACCTGATTTATTCAAATGGAAAACAACAGATCGTGGATTTCTTGTCGATCATCGATGATAGTAATGCCGGTGATACGTATGACTATTCGCCTATTTTGAATGATCAACCGATCACGCTTCGTTTTGCCAGCTGCAAAGGGAAGCAAGAAACATTGGCTTTGGAAGGAAGTTTACAGCTACCGTATACGATCGAAGAACGGATGAAAGGAATCGCCACCAAAACATTCGATTATACATTGACCCTCCAACTGACAAAAAATGGTGAGGTAAACGCAAAGCTACGTTTTAAAAATACGCTTTTAAATCATCGGATTCGAGTGAAAGCTCGATTAAACAAGCCGATAGAAAGAGCGGTTGCGGCCATTCAATTTGGCTATCTTGAAAAAAGAAATCAAACACTGGAAAATTGGCAAGAAAAATATGCAGAAAAACCTGTCAATATTGAACCATTTGAAAAACAAGTGGTTGTTTATGATCAAGAGAACGCCCTCGTTTTTTATAGCGAGCAGAGCAAAGAGTATGAATATATCGATGACTCCTTATATGTAACGGTACTAGCTACAACCGACTCTCTAGGAAAACCAGATTTGTTGTATCGACCAGGTCGTGCTTCTGGCGATACAACCAAAAAGGGACATATTATGATGGAAACACCTCTTGCTCAAATGGAAAACTATGAGATGGTCTTCGATTTTTCCCTAAGGGTCGCATCAACAGCTATTTCTGAAGATTTGTTGGCTACTTGGAAAACTGTTAAAGAACAGCCATCGATTTCTTATCAATTGCAAGATTTGAATTACTTTATTTATCGTATAGACAATAAAATTCAAAAGCGCATTGATCCATTATCTCTGACCGACATGTCTCTTTCTTTGTTGTCTTGCAGCTTAGAACCAGGTGTGGGAGTCAGTGCGCTCCATAATGCGTATTACTCTGAAGGAATCGTTGTCCGTTTCGTCAATTCAACGAACAAAGAACGTCCTCTTGAGCCCAAAAAATTATTTAATGGGTACGAATATCAGCGAATCAATGCCTTAGAAGAACCGCTTGAAGCGGATCAGATCATCCACGCTTATGGAGTAGCAACCTATTTATTAACTAAAAACTAGGAATAAAGAACACAAAATTTGTCGAGAAGGAATTGCTTCTGTAACGTTTTCCTCTACAAGATTTTGTGTTCTCGCTTTTTTACAATATTTAGAAGGAGTTTTTATGTCCGTACAACTTTTATTGCTTGCCTCACTGCCTGCACTAGGATGGGGCTTAATGCCAATCGTCGCTAAATTGATGGGAGGAAAATCAGAGGAACAACTGCTAGGAACAACAATCGCAGCCTTGATTTTCGGTAGTGTATTTGGTTTCTTGAATCAAGTGAGTTATGCCATGGTGCCATTTTTCATCAGTTTATTATCTGGGGTTTTTTGGGCTTGCGGACAATACTTCCAATTTATCGCTTTGGAGAAAGCGGAGGTTTCTAAAGTAATGCCCGTCTCCGTCGGGACCCAATTATTATTTGTTACATTAGCATCTGGCTTCTTTCTCAAAGAATGGACAGATTTAACGACTGCAATTTTCTCAATCATGGCATTAGGAGTCATTCTAACAGGTGTTTTCCTTGTAACTAAGACAACTCATCAGCAAACAGGCTTAACACAGCAAGTACTTCTTTATCTATGTTGTTCTTCAGCTTTTTTGATGCTATATGTGACAGTCACTGGTCTGTTTCAGATAAGTGGCGCACAGATTTTCTTGCCTCAGGCAGTAGGGATGTTTCTCGGGGGAAGCGTAATTTCCTTGAAAAGTAAGCAACAGTTGCATTTCCGCAAAATAATCCGCAATTTAGGTACTGGTAGCACATGGGTTATCGCGAATACTTCGTTATTCGCTGTATCGTCTTCTTTAGGTGTAGGCGTAACCTATTCATTTTCTCAAATGAGCTTACTTGTTGCTACTTATGGAAGTATTATTCTCTTAAAGGAACAAAAAGTTGGCAGAGAAAAGCAATTTGTAGCTCTTGGTAGCTTGCTCTATATTGTTGGTGTATTAGGGATGAGTTGGTTGAAATAACTTTGCACCTGAGCAATTTTAGTTAGTGACCAATAAAATAGCAGATAACAGTATAATCAATAGATGAAAAAAACATGAAATCAGTGAATGATTTCATGTTTTTTTTACCGCCCATTCTCCGTCTGTCGATAATCACTAGGCGAAATGCCGACTTTTTTCTTGAATAAACGGCTGAAATAGGCGGTGTTTTCAATGCCGATCGCCAATGAGATCTCTTTGATGGATAGCCGAGAATAGTGCAAAAGGTCTTTCGAGTAAGAGATGCGTTTGCTAATCTGGTACTCGATGGGGGGCAAGCCCATATATTTGGAAAACTCCTTGACGATTTGATACTTATTGATATGATACCTTTCCTCCAAAGATTCCAAGGTGATCCCTTGACGGAAATCTTCTTCTAGCTGGTCACGAATCTGCAAAATATAAAGCGGGATCTCACTATCCGAAAAGTCGAGATGATATTTTTGCAGGAGCAGTTCATTGAGCAGCTGATGGATCAAAACAGAGCTTTGGAAGGCAGTTTTCGCATTTGGTTCTGGCTGTAGCATCAATAAATCTTGTAAGACCAAGTGGATCGGATTTTGACGACTGCTGGCAGGATTGGTGTGAAAAACTGGACTGCCATTCTTTAGAAATTCATCATAAAATGCTGCGACATTGGCGCCATATAGATGGATCCAGTCCATTTCCCAGGGCTCTTGACTAACGGTGCGGTAGTACTGATAGTCTAGACAGTCGATAAAAAACACATCACCTGCTTTTAATTGATAGCTTTTACCTTTGTAGCGCAATTCACCGCAGCCGGACAATGTATATTTGATCAAATAAGAAGGCAGGTTCTCTCGTTCTGTAAAGTAAGGTTTGCTGGCTTTGAAATAGCCGATTTCTTGAATGTAATAGAAAAGTTCACGCTGCTTTTGGGTTGAAGTATTGATGTAACGCAGTGAATCGGTTGACCATGAGTGGTTGGCTTTTTCCCAGTAGTCCATCGGATCCTCCTTTTTACCAAGATTGTGCAAGTCTTTATCAAAATTGTGTGATGAAACTCGTTGATTGTCAAGCTAAAATTGAGGCAACAAGAATGAATCAGTGAATTGTAATCGATTTATTTTTAAACAAGATAATGAAAGGTGGAGACCAGTGAACACATTTATCGCAATCGATATCGGCGCATCAAGCGGTCGTCTGATGCTGAGCCGTTGGGAAAATGAGCAGATCACTTTAGATGAGATCCATCGCTTTAAAAACGGCTTTCGTCCCCATGACGGCTTTGACCGTTGGGCGATCGATTATTTGATCCAAGAGATTTTAGTAGGACTGCAAAAAGTGAAACAAGCAGGTATCAATGACTGCTTCGTCGGAATCGACACCTGGGCAGTGGATTACTGTTTGATCGATCAAGCAGGCGAGCGTTTAGGCGACCCAGTCGCTTATCGAGATAGTCGCACCAATGATGCGATCGCAACTTTTGGTCAGCGCTATTCTTTGCAAAAACTGTATGAGAAAACAGGCATTCAGCTGCAGCCCTTCAACACGATTTTTCAGTTAGCCGCAGAAGAAGCGCAACTGTTGCAAAAAGCCGACAAGCTGCTGTTGATTCCAGACTACTTGGGCTACGTTTTTACTGGTAAGATGGTCACGGAAAAAACCAATGCTTCGACGATGCAGCTTTTAAATGCCAACACCCAAACATGGGATGCAGAATTGTTAGCTGAGATCGGCGTAACAGAAGGCCTATTCCCACCTTTGGTTGATGCCGGGACGGTTTTAGGCGCACTGCAAACACAGAAGTTTCCAGCCTATGATTTGCCACAAGCGACCTTTGTCACTGTCGCTAGTCATGATACGGCGTCGGCGATCATCGGTACACCTGGAGAGGGTTCAGATTGGGGCTACATCAGCAGCGGGACTTGGTCATTGCTGGGGATCGAAACCAAAGTACCCAATGTTTCCCTTGCCGCCTTTGATGAAAATTATACGAACGAATGGGGTGCCCACAACACGATTCGCTTTTTAAAAAATATTATGGGCATGTGGCTGATCCAAGAAGTGGCTCGGCAGCAAGACTATCAGTATTCCTATGCAGAATTGGCGGAATTGGCGCAAGCAACGCCTGCTTTTCAACAGTTTGTCGATGTCAATGATCCTCGTTTTTTGAATCCAGAAAACATGATTACTGAACTGCAAGCGTATTGTCGAGAAACCCAGCAGAAAGTTCCAGAAACCGCAGGGGAACTGGCTCGCTGTGTGTATGATAACTTAGCGCTTTGCTATGCCAGTGAATTGCAAAAGCTGGAACAGCTGACAGGTACGACGAGCAAGCTGCAAAAACTGCATATCGTGGGGGGCGGTTCCAACAATCGCTTTTTAAATCAACTGACGGCTGATACTGCGCAGCTGACGATCGAAGCCGGCCCAAGTGAAGCAACGGCGATCGGTAATCTTTTAATGCAGATGATGAGTGCTGGCATCTTCACGTCGCTGGCTGAAGCACGCCGCGCGGTCAAACACTCATTTCCTTGCAGTGTTCATGAACCACAGCCTTTTGATCACAAGATTTTAAGCAACTATCAACGTTTTATAAAAGGAGTAGGAAAAAAATGACAACGATTCAACAGCGTTATGAAGAAGCTAAGACAGCATATGCCAAATTAGGCGTCGACACGGATGCGGTTTTGAAAAAATTAGCCGATGTGAAAATCTCGATGCATGTTTGGCAAGGGGACGATGTCCAAGGATTTTTGAGTGATGAAGCATTATCTGGTGGGATCTCTGTAACGGGGAATTATCCTGGTGCTGCCCATACCCCAGAGGAGTTGCGCCAAGATTTAGAAAAAGCCTACTCTTTGATTCCTGGAAAACACAAATTGAACCTTCACGCCATCTATTTAGACACCGAGGAAGCAGTGGATCTAAATGAATTGGAGCCGAAGCATTTTGAAAAATGGGTTGCTTGGGCGAAAGAACAAGGCTTAGGTTTAGACTTCAATCCAACCTTTTTCTCACATCCCATGTTCAAAGATGGCTTTACCCTTGCTTCACCAGATGAAGAAGTTCGTCAGTTCTGGATCGAACACGGCAAACGTTCTCGTCAAATCGCTGCTTATATGGGGAAAGAAACTGGGCAAGTCTGTGTCAATAATTTCTGGGTGCCAGATGGCTACAAAGACAACCCGATCGATCGTTTTACACCACGGGAACGCTTGATGACAGCATTAGATGAGATTTTTGCTGAAGAATTGCCAGCGGACTACACGGTAGATGCCGTGGAAAGCAAGTTGTTTGGTCTTGGTGCCGAAGCCTACACCGTCGGCTCTCATGAATTTTATATGGGCTATGGCTTGACACGCGATAAATTGATTTGTTTGGATGCTGGACATTTCCATCCAACCGAAGTGATCTCCAATAAACTGTCTTCATTGGCACTATTCAGCAAAGGCATTTTGCTGCATGTCAGCCGTCCTGTACGCTGGGATAGTGATCATGTCGTGATCATGGACGATGAATTGCAAGAGATTGGCCGCGAATTGGTTCGCAATGACTTATTACCAAAAACCAACATTGGGTTAGATTTCTTTGATGCGACGATCAATCGGGTCGCTGCGTGGGTGATCGGGACGCGCAATACTCAAAAAGCGTTGCTAAAAGCGATGCTAGAACCGATCGAAGAACTAAAAGCAATCGAATTGTCAGGTGATTTCACCACTCGTTTAGCCATGACGGAAGAATTAAAAGACTACCCGTATGCAGATGTTTGGAATTACTTCTGTGAAAGCCAAGGGGTACCAGCAGGTCTGGATTGGCTATCAGAAGTGAAAGCCTATGAAGAAACCGTCTTAAAAGCCAGAAAGTAGGAGAACGATGAAAAAGATTGATATTTTACAAGCGAATTTTGTACAAGAAATGATGGAAACGACAGCAAATCTTTACCGTTTAGGGTGGGATGAGCGCAACGGCGGCAATATTTCTTACTTATTAACAGAAGAAGAGATCTTGCCTTTCATCGATCCGCAAAGCGTCTTGCGGGAAATTCCCATGATTTTTGATGCCACTGCACTAGCTGGCAAGTACTTTATCATGACAGGTTCAGGAAAATACTTTAAAAATGTAGCGGCACATCCAGCGGAAAACCTTGGTGTGATCCGAGTCAAAGAAGATGGGCAAACATTGGAATTGCTTTGGGGCTTGGAAAATGGTGCGGTGCCAACGAGTGAACTGCCAAGTCATTTTATGAGTCATATCGCTCGCTTGTCGGTCGATCCAGAAAACCGAATCATCATGCATAACCACGCATCGCATCTTTTAGCCATGAGTTTTACCCATGAGTTGGATGAACGCAGTTTCACGAGGACTCTGTGGCAGATGTGTACGGAGTGCTTGGTGGTCTTCCCAGAAGGAGTTTCCATCATTCCTTGGATGGTTCCAGGAACGAACGAGATCGGCGAAGCAACAGCTGCTAAAATGAAAGAAACCCGTTTGGTCCTTTGGCCGCAACATGGGATCTATGGCGCCGGCAAAGATATGGACGAAGTCTTTGGCTTGATTGAAACGGCAGAGAAAGCTGCGGAAGTGTACACCTATGTCAAAGCACAAGGCCCAATTTTACAAACCATTACGGATGAAAATCTGAAAAAATTGGCTGACGCTTTCAAAGTCACTCCCCGAGCAGGCTATCTTGAGGTATAATCAATGGTAGAAGAATAGAAAAGGCTTTCAGTCTTTTCTATTTAAACTATATTGTGAATAAACAAACAAATGGAGGTAGGAAGAATGGCGAATAGAATGATTTTGAATGAAACATCGTATTTTGGAAAAGGAGCGATCGAGAACGTACCGACCGAATTCAAGGCACGAGGGTTCAAAAAAGCGGCAGTGATCACCGACAAAGATTTGGTGAAATTTGAAGTTGCGACCAAAGTGACGAAATTATTGGATGAAGCAGGTGTCGATTATGCGTTATATGATGGGATCGTGCCGAACCCAACGATCCAAAATGTCAAAGACGGCTTAGCGTTTGTCAAAGAAGCCCAAGCCGATTGCATCATCGCGATTGGCGGTGGTTCACCGATCGACACGGCAAAAGCGATCGCGATCATTGCTACGAATCCTGAATTCTCAGATGTGATTAGTTTGGAAGGCGTGGCAGACACGAAACATCCATGCTTGCCGATTTTAGCGGTACCGACAACTTCTGGAACTGCAGCCGAAGTAACGATCAACTATGTGATTACAGATGAAGAAAATCATCGGAAATTTGTTTGTGTAGATCCTCACGATATTCCTCTAGTAGCCTTTGTGGACAGCGATATGATGATGGGGATGCCGAAGAGCTTGGCAGCCGCAACGGGAATGGATGCCATGACCCACGCCATCGAAGGCTTCATCACTAAAGGCGCTTGGGAAATGACTGATATGCTGCACATCAAAGCAATCGAGATCATCGGCCGCTCATTGAGAGATTCCGTGAAGGGCGATCAAGCAGGACGAGAAGCAATGGCGCTAGGACAATACATTGCTGGTATGGGCTTTTCAAACGTCGGCTTGGGCTTAGTCCACGGCATGGCACATCCATTGTCCGCTTGGTATAACATTCCTCACGGAGTAGCGTGCGCGTCCTTGCTGCCAACCATCATGAAATACAACAAAGACTTTACGGGTGAAAAATACCGTGAGATCGCGATCGTTTTAGGCATTGAAGGGGCAGAAGCGATGTCACTTGAAGACGTCCGCGATGCTGCTTGCCAAGCAATCGATCAGTTAAGCAAAGATGTGGGCATTCCGGCGACCATTTCTGAATTGGGCGTCAAAGAAGAAGATATCCCAGCCATCGCCAAAGATGCCTTGAACGATGTCTGCACACCAGGCAACCCGCGGGATACGACTTTAGAAGAAATTATTGAGCTTTATCGTTCGTTGATGTAAAAAGCTCAAATCATTCCTTTCAATGAGAGTGATTATTTCGCTTACTGCACAAGCCGTTTAAACCTGGATTGTTCTTTAACGGGGGGTGAAGGGTTTCGATAAACGGCGTTTTCCTTCTCGTTTTATTGGAACTAGCAGCTTTTCTTTTCTTATTCCAACAGTTGAATAAGGAATATTGATGATAACACAGATTTTGTTACAGCCATTTTGAAAAATGGCTGTTTTTTTTGTCCTTAACGTTGTATTGTAATTCTTATTATCGATCGTCTTTGTCCCTTGAAGGGGACAAAGAATGATAGAACGCTTACATTTCCTAGTGCTATGATAAGTGTGTAGAAAGGAGAACGGTTACATGACTGTTATGGAACAACGAAAGAGAAAAATCATCCATATTCTTTCCAATACGAGAGAATTTGTCACAGCCGATGAACTATCCGCAGCGCTTCGACTTTCTACAAAGTCGATTTATCGCATCGTAAAAGCGATCAATGAGGATGCCGCGATTGACTATGTGATTCTCTCAGAAAAAGGGAAAGGTTACCGCTTAAGTTTCCATCATCAAGAAAAGCCCCAGAGTCAGAAAGCGGAAATGCCGAATGCGCTGACACCAGTGGAACGCCGTAACAAGGTGATGGAGGAGCTATTGCTTATTTCACCCAAAAGAAAGAATATTTTTTCCTTGTATCAGCCTTTTTATGTGAGTGAAACGGTCATCAACAGTGATGAGAAATTAATTTCTGAAGCTTTGCAGCGTTTTGAGCTGACGGTTTCCCGCAAAAATAAAATGATCGGGGTGAACGGTGCAGAAAAAAATATCCGTCGTGCATTGCAGGAGTATATCCAACAAACCCGCAATATCCGCTTGGATGATCTGCATGTGACGAATGAGGCGTTCAACCGTTATGATGCGGAGTTTGTTTTGCGACAGCTGAATTTGATTGAAAATCACCTAGGATTAGTAATACCACATCCTTATAACATTAATCTTTTTTCTCACCTGTATATCTTATTGCGACGGTTTCGCAAAGTAGGGAATTCGTTTAACGAGGATATTTTAGATGAGAAAGAGAAACAGCAAATGCAAGAAAACCCAGAGTTAGCCACCATCGCCAAGGAGATCATTGGCAATAGCGAAGAGTACTTGCATACGAAATTACCAGAAAACGAAGGCTATTATATGTATCAATACCTCGTCTCCTCACGGATGCAAAAGGCCACGGATGAATTAGAGGATCTGTCAGAACAAGTAAAACTGATTTCCAATGCATTTATAGAAAAAATGAGCACTCAGCTGCAGCGCTCATTTGAAGACGAGGAGTTATTCGGTAAATTGGCTCGCCATATCAAACCAATGATCAATCGGTTGCGACATGGCATCGAAGTCAAAAACAATCTTTTGGAGCAAATCAAATTAGAATACACAGATTTGTTTTTTGCTACCGAAGAGACTGCAAGAGAAATCTGCCAAGTGTACGATTTGCCAGCGCTCACAGAAGATGAAATCGGCTTTGTCACCCTTTACTTTGCTCAAGCGATCGAAGAACATCCTCAACAACTCAAGGTTATGATCGTCTGTACTACGGGAATCGGGACCTCCGAATTATTAAAAGTAAAAGTGCATAAGAAATTTCGTGAGTTGGCAATCACCGCTGTCCTACCTTCTCGTGATGTGGAAGCGGCTTTAAAGCAACACCCGGATACGGAGATGATCATCTCAACCGTTCAATTAACGATCGATAGTCCGATTCCGGTCGTGATCGTGAGCGCCATGCTGACGATGGAAGACCAAAAACGCCTTGAAGCGATGATTGGGAGGGTGAGAAATGACTAAATTCCCTTTGTCCCTTACGTTAGTTTCAACAGAAGCAGGAGAGACGAAAGTCGATGTTTTAAGGAAGATTGCAGCTGTTAGTCAAACAATCGGGCTGACGGAGAGCAAAACCCTGCTATTTGAAGCACTGCAAGCCCGAGAAGCGAGCGGCAATACGATGATTGCTGAAGATTTTGCGCTACCACACATTGAAAGTGATGTGGTGAAAAAAAGCGGAATCGTCCTAGTCAGAGGTGAAAAAGTCCTTTGGCAGGGAACGCTGCAAGCAAAAACAATTTTTGCGATCCTGATGAAGACTGACGAAACAACCGCGGTGAAACAGGCAGTCATCCGTTTAATGAAATGTTTCGCCTATGAAGAAAATCTGCAATTCATTGCAGAAAAATCAAAAGAAGAAATCGAAGCCTTCCTTCTCAACCAACGCGGCTGACGGGAATGAATGATCAATTCAGTAAGGCAAGAGGTACTCAACTAGAGGAGGAAAACGAATGGATATTTCAACAGTGATTGATCCAAAAATAATCAAAACCAACATGGAGGCAGCTTCTAAAGAAGAAGCCCTGCAGCAATTGAGTCAGCTTTTATATACCAATGAGTACTTGACGGATCAGGCAGCATTTTTAAAAGATGTCTATGAGCGGGAAGCAGTTGGTCAAACAGGGATTGGTAATTACATTGCTATTCCCCATGGAAAAAGTGCTCATGTGAAGGAGATCGGCGTAGCAATCGGGGTTTTAAAAGAAGAGATCCCTTGGGAAACGTTGGATGGCAAGGGAGTGAAAGGAATTATCTTATTTGCCGTCGGTGATGACACGGAAGGAGCGCAAAAGCATTTGAAATTGCTCTCTTTGTTCGCTCGGAAATTAGGAAATGACGAGGTGACGGCTGCCTTGTTGAAAGCAAAAGAGCCGCAGCAAGTGATTGAAGCATTTCAAGGATAACAGAAAATTTAAGGAGGAATTATTTATGAAAATCGTCGGCGTATGTGCATGTACAGTAGGGATCGCTCACACTTATATTGCTCAAGAAAAGTTAGAAAATGCGGCTAAAAAGGCAGGTTACGAGATCCATGTGGAAACACAAGGAACGATCGGTCGTGAAAATGAATTGTCACCTGAAGCGATTGCGGCTGCAGATGTCGTGATTTTAGCAGTTGACGTCAAAGTAGCAGGACGTGAACGATTTGAAGGGAAACGGATCATTCAAGTGCCGACCGAAGTTGCCATCAAGTCCCCAAGCAAATTGTTGGAAAAAGCCAAAGAGGTCGTCCAACAGCAGGCGGTCTAAGCAAACCGAAGGAGGAAGGAAACTATGGAAAAAATCAAAGCATTGAATTTAAAAGGACATTTGTTGACAGCCATCTCCTATTTGATTCCAATCGTCTGCGGTGCCGGATTCTTGATTGCCATTGGCATGGCTTTCGGCGGCACCAGCCAGGGACAACTAGTGCCAGGTGAATTTACGATTTGGGATGCTTTAGCTACGATGGGAGGCGCGGGACTCGGGTTGCTTCCAGTGGTCATTGCGACAGGAATTTCTTATGCGATTGCCGAAAAACCGGGGATCGCGCCAGGGTTTATTATTGGTTTGACAGCCAATGCCATTGGTGCAGGTTTTATTGGGGGAATTTTGGGCGGCTACTTAGCTGGATATCTAGTAATTGCTATTTTACGATTTATTAAAGTACCAAATTGGGCGAAAGGCTTGATGCCGACATTGATCATTCCCTTTTTGACCTCTTTGATCGGTGGTCTGATCATGGTCTATATTATCGGTACACCGATCACTGCCTTTACGAACTTACTGACGAACGCACTAAATAGCTTAGGCTCCTCTTCATTATTGGTTTTTGGTGCCGTCATCGGCTTGTTGAGCGGCGTTGATTATGGTGGACCAATCAATAAAACGGTCTTTGCTTTTGTTCTGACGATGCAAGCAGAAGGGATCAATGGACCGATCACTGCACTGCAATTAGTCAATACTGCAACACCGATCGGCTTTGGTTTAGCATTCTTTATTGCAAAACTGTTCGGCAAAAACATCTATACGCCTGTAGAAGTGGAAACTTTAAAATCTGCCGTACCAATGGGTGTGATCAATATCGTTGAAGGGGTGATCCCAATAGTTATGAACGATATCGTCCGAGGGCTGATCGCAACAGCTATTGGCGGCGCTGCTGGCGGGGCTGTTTCAATGGTCTTAGGAGCAGATGCAACTGTACCGTTTGGTGGTGTGCTGATGCTGCCGACCATGACTCGTCCGTGGGCTGGGGCAGTAGCTTTGCTGGTAAATATAGTAGTGACTGGGATCACCTTGGCTTTGATCAAGAAAAATGTCACTGAAGAACAAGTAGCTGCGCAAGCAGAAGTGGAAGAAGAAGAAATCGATTTAGATGATATTCAAATTTTCTAAAAAAGCGATTCAATTGGAAGAAGAGTCGTTCCTCTCAGTAGAAGACTGATTGAGGAGAAAGGATAAGTCTATGAACAAAGTTGAATTTTCACCGTCATTGATGACGATGGATCTAGATAAATTTAAAGAACAAATCACTTTTTTGAATGACCAAGTTGACTCCTATCATATTGATATTATGGATGGTCATTACGTACCCAATATTTCCCTATCCCCATGGTTTATTCAAGAGGTCCGCAAAATCAGTACGTTGCCTCTGTCCGCTCATTTGATGGTCACTGAACCTGCTTTTTGGGTGCAGCAGCTGATCGATATCAACTGTGAATGGATCTGTATGCACGCTGAGGTTTTGGATGGATTAGCATTTCGTCTGATCGATCAAATCCATGATGCTGGATTAAAAGCCGGGATCGTTTTAAATCCTGAAACGCCAGTATCGGTCATTTTGCCTTATATCGATCTTTTGGATAAAGTCACGATCATGACAGTTGATCCAGGGTTTGCTGGCCAACGCTTTATTGAAGGGGCATTAGATAAAATTGTTGAACTGCGGGAATTACGGGAAGAATACGACTATCACTATGTCATTGAAATGGACGGTTCCTCCAATCGGAAATCCTTCAAACGGATCGATGAAGCCAATCCAGACATCTATATTGTCGGACGCAGTGGATTGTTTGGTTTAGATGACGACATTGCCAAAGCATGGTCGATCATGGTCGCAGATTATCAAGAAATGACTGGAAAAGTTTTGAGCAGCTGAGCAAAGCCGAAAGCAAAAGAACCGGACGACCAAAGTTAGGACTGTTAAAAAGAGGAGCATTCGTTACCTATTAGCCAGTAAACTTTGGACGTCCGGTTCTTTTTTATTGTGAAAAGGCAGTGAATAGAAACATGCTGGCTGAAGAAAGTGAAGGAGGCAATTTAATTGAAAAAACTATTTGATAAAATCGATCAATTAGGAGTGAACACCCTTCGTACATTAAGTATCGAAGCTGTACAAAAAGCCAATTCAGGACATCCGGGATTACCGATGGGGGCAGCACCCATGGCCTATGCCTTGTGGACGAAACACTTGAAAGTCAATCCAACAACTTCTCGCAACTGGGTGGATCGTGACCGCTTTGTTTTGTCTGCTGGACATGGTTCGGCACTATTGTACAGCTTGTTGCACGTGTCTGGTTACGATGTGACCATTGAGGATCTAAAAAACTTCCGTCAATGGGATAGCCGCACGCCAGGACATCCAGAAGTCGATCACACAGACGGCGTGGAAGCAACCACTGGACCTTTAGGACAAGGGATCGCTATGGCAGTCGGTATGGCGATGGCCGAAGCCCACTTGGCGGCAACCTACAATCGCGACAAGTATCAAGTCATTGATCACTATACTTACGCTTTATGTGGCGATGGGGACTTGATGGAAGGTGTTTCGCAAGAAGCTGCATCCATGGCGGGTCACATGAAATTAGATAAACTGATCGTCTTGTACGATTCAAATGACATCTCCCTAGATGGTCCGACCACAAAAGCCTTTACAGAAAATGTCGGTGCGCGTTTTGAGGCGTATGGCTGGCAACATATTCTCGTTGAAGACGGCAATGATTTAGAAGCGATCTCAAAAGCAATCGACGAAGCAAAAGCTGAAAGTGACAAACCAACCTTGATCGAAATCAAGACTGTGATCGGATACGGTGCGCCAAATCAAGGCACCTCTGCCGTTCATGGTGCGCCGATCGGTGCCGAAGGCATTTCTGCAGCAAAAGCGATTTATGGCTGGGAGTACCCAGAATTTACTGTACCTGAAGAAGTTGCCGCGCGCTTCAAAGAAACCATGATCGATGAAGGGCAAAAAGCTGAAGCAGCTTGGAACGAAACCTTCCGTGCCTATGAAGCAGCCTACCCAGAACTTGCTGCGCAATTCAAACAAGCCTTTGCGGGTGAATTGCCAGCAGATTGGGATGCAGCATTACCAAGCTACGAAGTTGGCAGCTCACAAGCTAGTCGAGTATCCAGCAAAGAGATGATCCAAGCCTTATCCCAAGCCGTCCCTAGTCTCTGGGGTGGATCGGCTGACCTTTCTGGATCCAACAATACGATGGTTGCAGCAGAAAAAGACTTTGAACCTGGCCAATACGAAGGCCGCAACATTTGGTTTGGCGTCCGAGAATTTGCGATGGCGGCAGCGATGAACGGCATCCAATTGCATGGCGGTACGCGAATCTATGGCGGAACCTTCTTCGTCTTCGTTGATTACTTGCGTCCAGCGGTACGCTTGTCTGCGATCCAGCATGCGCCTGTGATCTATGTCTTGACGCATGACTCCGTGGCGGTTGGAGAAGATGGACCGACGCATGAGCCGATCGAACAATTAGCTAGCGTCCGTTGCATGCCAAATGTCCAAGTGATTCGTCCAGCAGACGGCAATGAAACCCGTGCTGCTTGGAAACTGGCCATGACAACAACCGATAAGCCAACGGTCTTAGTCTTAAGTCGACAAAACCTACCAGTGATCGAAGGCACGCAAACCGGTGCAGATGAAAATGTCGCAAAAGGTGGCTATGTGATTTCAAAACAAGCCGGTGAAACACCAGCGGGTATTTTGATCGCCACAGGTTCTGAAGTGAATCTTGCGATCCAAGCACAAGCTAAATTGGCAGAAGAAGGCATCGATGTATCGGTGGTCTCCTTACCAAGCTTTGATCTGTTTGAAGCACAAAGCTCAGAATACAAAGAAAGCGTCTTGCCAAAAGCAGTGAAGAAACGGGTAGCGATCGAAGCGGCTTCCCCATTTGGTTGGGAACGTTACACCGGTTGCCATGGAAAAGTGATCGCGATCGATCATTTCGGTGCATCAGCACCTGGTGACAAAGTCTTAGCAGAATTCGGCTTCAGTGTTGAGAATGTCGTGAATACTTTCAACTCACTATAATCAAAAAACAGGCGATCTTTAGAGGGAACACTCCTTTGAAGATCGCCTGTTTTTGTTTACTAAAGAAGCATGGCTAAATCTGCGCTTAATTTTTCTCTATTGTTAAAAGGAGCCATGAAATCATCTCTCGATAGCACTCATCAGCGCTCGCATTTGGTGTCCGATCAAAGTCATGCTGATCTAAGTCGAGCCAAAGTGTTTTGGCATGGGGGACTTGTGCAGCGAAAGCATCGGATGCGCTAAAGGGAACATCTGGATCTTTTTTGCAATGAACGACAAAGCAAGGAGGAAAATCTAGGTAAGCGGCAGCAGGGATCGCCAAGGCTGCTAGCTGTTCTCGATTCCCTAAATAACGCTGCCAGTTGCCATATTGACGGGCGGAAAGGTACAAAGGGAATCGTTTTTCTAACGTGCCGTGGGTGATGGGTTGGCTTTCGATCATGGCTTCAGCGGCGAGTGGTGGAACTTTCGGAAATTGTGTGTAAAAGCGTGCCGGCTGCAAAAATTCTTTACAAAACAACTCTTGGTAACCGTAAAATCGGATCAACCCCTTTTGCTCCGAGTGCTTTGTGCGTGCGGTCAGTAAGGTTGCTAAAAAACCGCCGGCGGAGCGACCGAATAGAACATACTCATTTGTACCAACGCCGCTGAACTGCCAGCCTTCGGCCAAAAACCACGCCACTGCCTTTTTTGCATGAAGGTAGATATCGTGTAGCGCTACTTCGGGAGCCAGTGGATAATCGAACAGGTAAAGGCTAACACCCGTAGCCAGCAATTGGTGGACATAATCCTGCGGAAGGTCTTCCCGCTGACCATAGAGGAAGCCACCACCATGAAAATACAAAAGGCTGATCCGAGGCTGCGCTGCTTTTAGGATCGTCACTTCTAACGGCAAAGTGCCATAGGTGCCAAATTGGATTTTTTCTGTTTGCGCAAAGGCATTTTTAGGATAAACCATTGTTTTCTTCCTTTCTCTTCTTCGATAGTATAAGGAAGAGTATAGGAGAAGGAAGCGGTTTAAAAAACAGCGTTATGACTAAAAATAGAAACGGTTTTGTCGAAAGTGAACAATGATGTCCGTCAGTAACACGCTTACAATAACCGTATAAATCAAAGGAGGCAGAACAATGGAGTTGAAAAAAGAAGTAGCGGCAATGATCGATGCACTATCTCAGATTGGGAGTGATCCAACTGGAGGAATGACTAGACTGCTTTATACCGATTCATGGAAAGAAGCGCAATCATTTGTAGAAAAACAATTAAAAGAAACTGGCTTAACGACGTCCTATGATGCAGTCGGCAATCTCTTCGGCAGAATGGAAGGCAGCCAGTATCCAGAAGAAACGATTCTTTCAGGGTCACATATCGATACCGTCGTCAACGGCGGCACATTAGACGGTCAATACGGGGTCGTTGCTGCTGCTTTAGCAATCAAGTATTTAAAAGAGACCTATGGGCAACCTTTACGCTCCTTGGAAGTCATCTCAATGGCAGAAGAAGAAGGCAGTCGTTTTCCAACCGTTTTTTGGGGAAGTAAAAACTTTGTCGGAGAGGCCAAAAAAGCCGATGTTGAAGCGATCGCAGATTTTGAAGGCAATCGCTTCGTGGCAGAGATGCAACGCCAAGGCTTTGATTTTCGCGACCCACAAAAACCGGTTCGATCAGACATCAAAGCCTTCGTGGAAATCCATATCGAACAAGGCAGTGTTTTAGAAAAAGAAAATTTGCAGATCGGTGTCGTCAATAGTATCGCTGGTCAAAAGCGCTACACCTTTGTTTTAAAAGGACAAGCCAATCATGCAGGAACCACACCGATGGGCTATCGCCAAGATGCTGTGTATGGTTTTTCCAAAATGTGTGCCGCAGTGATCGACCGTGGCTTAGAGCTTGGGGATCCATTAGTAGTGACATTCGGTAAAGTTGAGCCAAAGCCAAATACGGTCAACGTGGTTCCTGGTGAAGTGTTGTTTACGATGGATTGTCGCCATACTGATGGGCAGCTATTGGATGCCTTTACTGCTGAAGCAGAACAGATCATTCAAGCGATCGCCCAAGAGCACGACCTGACAGTGGAGATGGACCTATGGATGGATGAACGCCCAGTGCCGATGGACGATACGATCGTTGCCACGGTGGAACACGCGGTGAAGCAAACTGGCAAACGCTACAAAGTCATGCATAGTGGGGCGGGGCATGATTCCCAAATCATTGCACCACATTTTCCAACTGCGATGCTGTTTGTACCAAGTATTGATGGGATTAGCCACAACCCAGCCGAAGCAACGACTATCGAAGATTTAGTAGCTGGGGTTGAAGTTTTAGCAGCTTCCCTTTACGAGCTAGCATACAAAGAATAGAAAGCAGGGACACACATGGGATATAAAAATAATAATACGGGCTATTTAGATGGATTGTTGCAATCACGAGCAGTCATTAGAAAAAATAATTTTGCGATCTTGCCGCATGATGGGTTAGTGAATAATGTCATTCCAGGCTTTGAAAACTGTGAATGTTCGATACTCGGCACACCAAAATTAGGGGCGTCTTTTGTCGATTACATCATTTCATTCAAAAAAGATGGCGCCAACCAATTGGGCTTCGGCGGTCCAGAGATCGAGAGTTTCTTGTATGTCATCTCGGGCAAACTGGAAGTAAGTGATGGCAAAGAAACCCATACATTGACGGACGGAGGCTATATCTATCTGCCTGCTGGAGAAAAACTGTATATGAAAAATCTCCAAGAAGAAGCGACAGAAGTGTTCTTGTATAAGAAGCGTTACCAACCGTTAGAAAATCACCAATCCTACAAAGTAGTGGGGAATCTTTCAGAGTTGACACCGATCCAATACGAAGGGATGGCAGACGTCTTGCTTTGGGATTTCTTACCGAAAGAGTTGGGCTTTGACATGAATATTCATATCCTTTCCTTTGAACCAGGGGCAAGTCATGGCTACATTGAGACCCACTATCAAGAACACGGGGCGTACTTACTGTCAGGTAAAGGGATGTATAACTTAGATAATGAGTGGTTCCCGGTGGAAAAAGGCGACTACATTTTCATGAGTGCCTATGTACAGCAAGCGGCCTATGGTGTTGGTCGTGACGAACCATTGACCTATATTTATTCCAAAGATTGCAACCGCGATCCGGAAATTTAAAGGAGTTTAGAAAATGGAAGAGACGGTTATTGTACAGTCACAAGAGTTACAGCAATTGATCCAAAAAAAATTAGCGGCTGCTGGTTTGTCTGAAGCGCACGCAGCCATCGTTGCAGAGCATTTAGTCTTTGCCGATGCCAGCGGGATCCACTCTCATGGGGCTGTACGGGTAGACTATTACGCAGAGCGGATCGCTAAAGGTGGAATGAATCGCACTCCACAGATCACGTTTGAAGAGACTGGGCCGAGCAGCGGGATCGTTCACGGTCAAAATGGCGCAGGGCAGGTCGTTGTATTAGAAGCGACAAAGCATGCCATTGAGATGGCCAAACGTTCTGGGATCGCGGCAGTTGGTGTACGGAAAACGAGTCATAGTGGGGCGCTATCCTATTATGTCAAAAAAGCTGCAGAAGCTGACTTGATTGCATTATCTATGTGCCAATCAGATTCAATGGTGGTTCCTTTTGGCGGCAAAGAAAATTATTTTGGTACCAATCCAATCGCATTTGCCGCACCACGAAAACAGGGGGCACCGGTGGTCTTTGATATGGCAACGACGGTCCAAGCGTGGGGCAAAATATTAGACGCTCGCTCCAAAAATAAAGAGATTCCTGCAACATGGGCCGTTGATGCCCATGGCAAGCCAACAACGAATCCGCATCATGTTCATGGGTTATTGCCAATCTCAGGACCAAAAGGCTTTGGGTTGATGATGATGGTGGATATCTTGTCTGGAATGCTTCTTGGGCTGCCTTTTGGCAAGCATGTTTCCTCTATGTACAACGATCTGACGAAAGGCCGCGACTTAGGGCAATTTATTTTGCTGATCGATCCGCAACGTTTTACAGATTTAGACACATTTAAAGAGTCGGTGGAAACGATGATCGAAGAGCTGCACGATATACCAGCTGCTGAACAGTTCCAGCAAGTCTATTATCCAGGCGAGATCAATCAACTAACTTATGAAAAATATATGGCAGAAGGTATTCCTATCGAAAAGAACATTTATCGCTATCTCATTAGCGACACGGTTCATTTTGACCAGTATTCTGGGTCAGATGCCTTTGCACAGACAGGAACAGGAGAGTGAGGAGACCCATGTTACACACTATTATTCAAAAAAACAATTACCAAGATTCCATTGTTTTAATGCTTTTGACCAATCGTTTACTGACGATCGAAGGGATCAACAACGCTTCGGTCATGATGGGTACACCTGCCAATAAGGATATCTTCAAGACGGGTGGTCTTTATACCGAGGAGATGAGCAATGCGACATCCAACGATATGGTACTCGTTTTAGACATTGAAGGGGAAGAAATCATCGAAACAGTCCTGTCAGAAATCGATGCCTTCTTATCGGACCAAAGCAATAGCGCAGGGGAAGAAACCCAAAGCGTCAAAACTTGGGAAAAAGCCTTAGATCTTGGAAAAGATGCGAAGGTCGCTGTCTTATCGATTCCTGGTACTATGGCAGCACCAGAAATTGAAACCGCATTAGCAGCGGGCAAACATGTTTTTTGTTTCAGTGATAATGTTTCATTGGAAGAGGAAGTTCGGCTAAAGAAAATGGCTCATGAACAAGGACTTCTTTTAATGGGGCCAGATTGTGGCACAGGGATTCTCAATGGGATACCAGTAGCCTTCACGAATGCCGTTCGTAAAGGGAAAATCGGTGTTGTCGGCGCTTCGGGTACGGGCATCCAAGAAGTCACCACCATCATTCATAAATTGGGTGCCGGTGTGACACAAGCCATCGGAACCGGTGGACGAGATCTCAAAGAAGCCGTCGGTGGGATCACCATGAAAGACAGCATTCTTGCCTTGGAACACGATCCTGATACAGAGGTGATCGTGGTGATCTCCAAACCACCTGCACCACGTGTCCGCGATGAAGTGTTGGCATTATTAAGAAGAGGAACAAAACCTGCAGTCACGATTTTTCTTGGGGAAGAACCAACGGATCACGAAGAAAATCTTTACAGAGCCTACACGCTGGAAGAAGCGGCACAATTAGCCGTGCAGCTGCTACGTCAAGAACAGATTGGATTAGAGCCAGTAAAAGAGGAAACGGCAGCTGTCGCTTTTGGCCCTGAACAGCAAAAAATCAAAGCTTACTATTCTGGTGGAACATTGGCGTACGAAGCAGCGATGCTGGTCAAAGCAGGATTAAATCTAGAACAAGAAGATGCCCCTCAGGAAGGGTACATCTTAAAAGCAGCTGGCCATGAGATCATCGATTTAGGTGATGACATCTATACGCAAGGCAAGCCCCATCCGATGATCGACCCAACAAAGCGGATCGAACTGTTGAAACAAGCGGGAGAAGATCCTGAAACGGCAGTGATTTTGTTAGATATCGTTTTAGGGTACGGCTCTCATCAAGATATGGCGAGTGAATTGGCACCGACCATCAAATCGTTGAAGGAAGCTGCACAAGCAGCTGGCCGGGAGTTAGCGGTGATCGCTACGATCGTCGGAACTGATTTAGACCCCCAAGACAGCAACGAGCAAGCAGAGATTTTAATAGCAGCTGGCGTGATTTTGTGTCAAAGCAATGCCCAAGCAGTCAAAAAAGCTTTAGCATTACTCGGTCACCCCTTTTCACCAATTAATCGTAAGCTGTTGCCAAAAGCAGTGACAACTGCCGATGCATTGCCAGAGCCATCTGAAAAGAGCCGCGAATTGTTGGCGAATGACGCATTCATCAATGTAGGATTGCGTAGCTTTGCGGAAGCAATCCAGGCGCATCACGGTCAAGTCGTTCAATATGACTGGCAGCCAATTGCTGGTGGAAACGTAACGTTACAAAAAGCCTTACGTTTCTTAGCACAAGTGTCACTATCAGAGTAGGAGGAAGTTATCGTGTACGAAACTATTGAAGAAGCAAACCAAGCCGTTATTGCCAAAATCGTTGCGGGTTCGCCTTTTTTGCTGGATGTCGTTCCAGCAGTCAGTGTCATTCCAGAGTTAGGTGAAGGAAAAGTCCTATTGCATGCAGGACCACCGATCCGCTACGATCAGATGATCGATCCGATTCAAGGTGCTTGTGTTGGTGCGGGGCTTTTTGAAGGCTGGGGCGAAACGGAAGAAGAGGTACGTCATTTATTAGCATCTGGGGAAGTTCAACTGATTCCTTGTCACCACGTGCAAGCGGTTGGCCCAATGGGGGGCATCACCTCTGCCAATATGCCAGTGCTCGTGGTAGAAAACAAAACCGATGGCAACCGAGCGTATTGTACGATGAACGAAGGGATCGGGGCAGTTTTACGTTTTGGCGCCTATTCTCAAGAAGTCATTGATCGCTTGCATTGGATGAAAAATACGTTAGCACCAGTTTTAAGTGCTGCACTACAAACAAAACCCGATGGATTGAACATCAATGTCTTAGTCGCAAAAGCAATCGCCATGGGGGATGAGTTCCATCAACGGAATATCGCTGCTTCGTTGGCGTTCTTAAAAGAAGTAGCACCAGCGATCGTTACTCTGGAAGGATTTGAAAAAGAAAAACCAGAAGTCATTCAGTTTCTAGCAGACACGGATCAGTTTTTCTTGAATATTATGATGGCTTCTTCAAAAGCGGTGCTTGATGGCGCCCGGACGATTGAAGAAGGCACGGTTGTGACCGCAATGTGTCGCAACGGGCATGAATTCGGTATCCGTATTTCTGGCATGGGGGACGAGTGGTTTACTGGTCCTGTCAATACACCAAAAGGGCTCTATTTCTCAGGATTCAGTGAAGAAGATGCCTCTCCAGATATGGGCGACAGTGCCATTACGGAAACCTTTGGTGTTGGGGGAATGGCAATGATTGCTGCCCCAGCTGTGACACGCTTCGTTGGTTCCGGCGGATTTCACGATGCGTTGAAAACCAGCAATGAGATGTTAGAGATCTCCATTGATACCAATCCGAATTTTCCCGTTCCTACATGGGACTTCAAAGGGATCTGTTTAGGGATCGATGCTCGGAAAGTCGTGGAAACAGGGATCTTACCGGTGATCAATACAGGGATCGCCAACAAACAAGCTGGACGGGGACAAATTGGTGCCGGGACAGTGACACCACCAATGGATTGCTTTGAAAAAGCTGTCTTGGCTTATGCAAAAAAATTAGGATTTGAAGAATAAATCAGGGACTGAAAACGTGAAAAAGGAGCAACCTAGCGATGATACAGGCAAAATGGATCGACCAAGCTTTATTTGAACCCGCATTTATCAATGGCAACTGGATCGTTCACAGTGTGTTTCAGCATAGTTTCAATCTACAAGATCCTCGTCAGGATCAGCTGATCTGTGTCTCCAAACAAGCGGCTCGCGTGCCCAAAGGGATGATTTTAGCTGCCGACGATTATGCAGCGTTGGCGACAGGCTTAGTTGCTGGTACCAGTCTTTTGGTTCAGCAACGGGTGATCCATTTTCCGCATCATCGTCTGTCTTTTCAAAAGGCAGCCAAATTTACAACCACCTTTCCAGCTGGCACAGTCCCATTTGATCGAGAACTGTTTTGGTCAGCCCTCCAAAGCGTCACGGAAAAGACGGGAATTCAAGAAGCTGTTTCAGAAACCATCCGCAGCAATCATCCGTTTTATGACGCAATCGATCAGCTATGCACGCCTTCATTTAAGGAACAACGGCAAGCAGTCGCTTATTTAGTCGGACGGGGTGTCGGATTGACCCCCACAGGCGATGATATGCTAGTTGGTCATTTACTGGCTCGCCGAGTGATGGGGCAAGAAGATACCCGCTTGGTGGCTTATCTACAAAGAAGGCTGTTGACAGTCAATGATTTAACGACTGACGTCAGTAAACACTATCTTCTGCATGCACTGACAGGCGCATTCAATCAATCGGCATTATCCTTGACCAGGTGTACCGATTCAGCGGCTTTTTCCCAAGTAATCAAAGAGATACTAGCGATCGGTCACACCTCGGGGGCCGACTTTTTGGCAGGGTTTGCTCGCAGTATCGATCAATTTCAAAACAATAGAAATGAGGAATTCATATGGCAAAACGAGTGGTCATCGCTCTAGGGGGCAATGCAATTTTAAAACCGAATCAACCAGCGACCGTTGAGACACAGCTTGCAAATATCCAGTTAAGTGCAGAACAGATCGCTAAAATCGAGAAGCTTGACCATCAAATCGTCGTGACGCACGGCAATGGTCCGCAAGTCGGCAATATTTTACGACAAAATGAAGAAGCCAAAGAAGTCGTGCCGCCTTTTCCACTGGATGTCTGCAATGCAGAGTCACAAGGCTTTATCGGTTATTTAATGGAGCAAAGCATCAAAAATAAAATCGAGCAAGAAGAACTGACCAGCAATGTCGTGACCTTATTGACCCAAGTGGAAGTGGCAGCGGATGATCCCGCGTTTGAAAAGCCAACGAAGCCGATCGGCTTGTTCTACTCAGAAGAAGAAGCAAAAAAGATGGCTGAGGAAAAACATTGGGTGATGGAAGAAGATGCTGGACGTGGGTACCGTCGCGTCGTGCCATCTCCACAACCTGTGACGATCCACGGCGTGGAATCAATGGTTCATTTATTGAATCAAAATACCATCGTGATCGCTGGTGGCGGCGGTGGGATTCCAGTCGTAAAACAAGCGGAAGGCTTGAAAGGGATCGAAGCAGTCATCGATAAAGACCGAACCGGGAAAAAACTGGCAGAACAAGTGGATGCCGATGTATTTATGATGCTGACCGACGTCAACAACGTTTATATCAATTATGGAACACCGGAGCAAGAAAAATTAACGGGCTTATCCGTAAGTGAAGCGCAAGCATATTTTGATGCGGGGCATTTTGCAGAAGGTAGTATGGGGCCGAAAATGGAAGCGGCGATTGCGTTTGCCAAACAAGGAAAGACAGCAATCATCTGCTCATTGGAAGAAGCGGACTTAGCATTGTTAGGTGAAGCAGGCACAAGGATCGCTGGGTAAAACCAGCGATCCAACTGCTTGATTCGCCTATTAGTCGCCTTCTTCCGACAGCTCAAGGGCTAAACGCAGATCCAGGCTGATGCTAGGATCATGCACGTTTTTTCCTAGTAGCTTTTGACACTGTTCGATGCGGTATTTGATCGTGTTGCGATGAACGAACAAGGCTTTGGCGGTGCGGGTGATCTCACATTGATAATCCAAGTAAGCCCGTAAGGTTTTGCGCAATTCGATGGTGGCATCTTCTTGCGGAAACGCCAATTCTTTAAGAATCGTACGGCAGAAATAATGGATATCTTCAGGACTCATTTTTTCAAATAGACTCCGCATTCCCCTTTGATGGTAGAAAGAGACGATGGAAGAATCATGTTGGCCTCTTCGTTCTTCATACGCAGTTTTTGCTTCGATGTAGGAGCTGGCTAAATCATTGATACTTTCACAGACACTTCCTACACCAAAGGCCATTCGAAATGGCAACCGATTGGTCAAAGCATTGGCGGTCTCGATCAAATGGTCTTCTAAGGCATCACACTTGTGCTGCACGAAAATCGCAAAGTGATTGCTGCCCTTTAAGCGAAAGAGACAAACATCTTTGATGCGATAAGGCAGTTGTTCACTAAACCACTGATAAACCAAGTCACTTTCTTCTTTTAGGTATTTGTCTTTGCCTTTGGTTTCTTTGGTTGGTTCACAGGCACCATAGATGACACGATAATGGCGGGCTTTGACTAACCCGTAAGTCTTTCCGAGATCTAACCAATCTTTTTGTTCTTGCTTGGTCGATTGCTGGTATTCGATCATCCGTGTTAAAAAGTCACTTTTTAAATCTTCAAAAGATTCTTGCACTTTTTGGTTCTTGTAGAGCATAAACGACAAGACCAATGCTGCTTGTTCCAGCGCAAAATCCGAGACAGGATAAGGAATTGCCTCAGGATTCAAAATGACTAAATAATGGGGGAAATAAGTGGAGGTTTCAATGGCATAATAAGAAATTTGTGACGTTTTTTCATGAAGATCTTTGATAGGGATCGCCCCGCTTTTTTCACCAGTAAAAACCCCTTTCGTTTGTCCTAATTGATGGATGTAGTACTCCGCGGGTTTTGACATGCGGGTGAAATGCTTGGAGTGGGCAATCACTTGTTTAAAAGGATTCAACAAAATGATCGGTGTATTGACCATTTGGCCAAAATCAGCGATAAAGCGAGCGATGCTGACATCCTTCATCAAGGAAGCAGAGAACCGTTTTTGAATGTCTAACGCATAACTCAGCTGCTCGGTTTTGGTGTTCCACAATAAATTCAAAAGCTGGTGCATCAAACGACCCAGCGGCATCGTGGCAGGTACTTCTACGATGGGGAAACCCAAGCTATCAGCGTAGGCGATGACTTCAGGATCGATGACATCCAAAAAACGACCGATCTTGATGCCTAATCCAGCGGCATTTTTGGCTACGAGAGAATCGATCAGTTCTAGAAGCGCTCCTTGATTATCTTTATAAACCATCGCCGTGCTTAAGATAAAGGTATGCTCAGGAATATAGTGGGCGATATCGGGGGTCTCAGTGATTTCGATACTGTCGACGGGAATTTCCGCGGTAATGGGATCTGTCAACAAACGCAAATTGGAAAAGCGTGGTGTAGCAAGCAATTCAGCAACTAACTTCATAGAGAAACTCCTTTTGGAATTGAACAAAATAAACAAAAACATGTCCTTTTTTAGCTTTATTGTACAACAAACTTGGAAACGTTGACAAGGCGTTGGACAGTGAAATCAAAAAGAGAAATGAGGGAAAAAGATGTATAAAGAGTTAACGATCGCACAACGTACGATCATGACACCTGGGCCTGTAGAAGCCCATCCAGCTGTTCTACAAGCAATGACCAATCGCATTTTGGGGCAGTTTGATCCGAATTTTTTGGCGATCATGGATGAGGTCAAAGAAATGATCAAACAACCGTTTGGAACCAAAAACAAAGAGGCATTTGCCATTGACGGGACTTCCCGAGCTGGTTTAGAAGCGGCGCTGATCGCTTTGATCGAACCAGGGGACAAAGTCTTGATCCCAGCCTATGGGCGCTTTGCTTTCTTACTGGGAGAAATCTGTGAACGTGCTCAAGCGCAAGTCAAATATGTGGAAAAAGAGTGGACAGCTCCTTTTGCACCCGCAGAGGTCATCAAAGAAATCGTCGCATTTCAACCCAAAATCGTGGCGATGGTCCACGGGGAAACCGCCAACGGGCAAATGCAGCCGTTAGCAGAAATCGGGCAGTATTGTCGCGCAAAAGATATTTTCTTTGTCGTTGACATGGTGGCGACTTATGGTGGCGTAGCCCTGTCAGTCGATGATTGGTGTGTCGATTTGGCAATTGCTGGTACTCAGAAGTGTTTAAGCGTGCCGTCTGGTCTTTCATTAGTGACCTACAACGAGCGAGTCGAAGCTGTCCTTAATTCCCGTTACCAAAAAGAATTAGGCTTGAGCAAAACGGATCGAAACAAGCGGCACATTATGAGTAATTACTTGGATTTGAGTCAACTGCAACGCTACTGGAATAAAGAGCGAATCAACCATCACACAGAAGCGACGAGTATGATCTATGCGCTTCATGAAGGATTACGGATGTTGCTAAACGAAGGCCTCGATGCAGCCTATCAACGTCATTTGACGAATGAAGGGGCACTGGTCGCTGGACTGGAGGCAATGGGGCTTTCAATTTATGGCGAAAAAGCAACCAAAATGCCGACAGTTACCCCCATCTTTATTCCAGAAGGTGTTGATGGCGAAGCTGTCCGAGAAGAGATGCTTCACTCCTTTGGTGTAGAGATCGCTAGTTCATTTGGTGATCTAAAAGGAAAAATCTGGCGGATTGGAAATATGGGTTACAGCAGCCGCAAAGAAAATATTTTACATGTCCTAGCCGCGTTAGAAGGGGCACTATTGTACCAGCAAGCACCAATTTCTGCCGGCAAAGCGCTCATCGCTGCGTTAAATTACTACCAAAAAACGACTTAAAATTTTAGCACAAATGCACAACGACTGGAAGCGCTTTGTGAAAAATGACAAATGCAATCGTCGGCAAAAAAACGTACACTAAGACTATCTTAAAGCGCTTTCGTTGGCGTGCTTCACAAACTTTACTTGTGTAACTGATGGAGGGAAAAAAATGGAAATCAATAAAGAACGTGGTGGGCTTGCCTACTGGAAACAAATTATTATCTTAATGTGTTCAGGCTGGGTCACTATATGGATTTATCGTGCTGCGTTATCACCGGTCTATCCGCAAATCAATGAGTCACTTGGCGGCAATATTTCTGATACAGCATTAGGATCGATCGCCAGCTTTTACTTTTTCGGCTATGTGATCATGCAGATCCCTGCCGGCTTTTTAGTGGATAAGATTGGGAAGAAAACAGTTCTGCTTCCGGGATTTGTGGTATTTGCACTGGCAGCTTTACTGATTTCACAAGCCTCTTCAATCACCATGATCTATACCGGTAGCTTTTTAGCAGGGATCGGCTGTGGGTCTTTTTACGGCTCCGCGTATTCTTTGACCTCACAGAACATTCCGAAAGAAAAGAAGAGCTTCTCAACAGCGATCGTCAATAGTGGTTCTGCCGTTGGTTCAGGGTTTGGGATGATCTTATCAAGCTTTATCGTTATTCAGATGAACATGCCTTGGCAAACAATGATGTATTTATCCGCTTTCTTGATCGTTTGTATGACGATCGCTTTCGCATTGGTGATCCGCAGCAACAAAGAAGACGTAGCTTTCTTGGAGAGTCAAGCAGCAGCTGAAGAAGAAACAACGGATCAGCCGAAAGAAAAAGTTTCCCTTTCGACCTTGTTCTCACTGCGGATGCTCTTTACGTATGTGTTATATTTTGCGACGTGTTATGCCTACTATATGACGGTTACTTGGCTACCAAACTTCTTAGGAACAGAACGAGGCTTCCAAGGAGTCGCAATCGGCTTCTCTTCTTCATTGGTGGCATTTGCTTCGATTCCTGGGGCCTTGTTCTTTAGCCGCTTGGCAGACAAATACATGCATAAAAAAGTAACTTTTATCGTTATTTTAGAAGTGTTGGCGGCGTTGATGTTATTAGTAACGGTGCAAGCAACAAATTCGACCTTCTTAATGATCGCGTTGATCTTGTACGGGTTCCTTGGAAAACTAGCGGTTGAACCAATCATCATTTCTTGGCTAGGGGAAAATGCACCCAAAGTTGGGGTCGGTACGACATTAGGGGTCTTCAACTTTTTCGGCATGATGTCTTCCGTTATCGCACCAACATTGACCGGATCGATCTCGGATGCAACAGGGTCAAAAGTAATGGGCTTTTATATCGCAATTATTTTGTTGATCGGTGGTACATTCTTATTCTTGACTGTAAACTCTAAGAAAACAGCCAAGTAGAAAAGTGAGGAACAACAGATGAAAAAACGATCCTTAAAAATCAGTTTGACCAACCAAATCATGATTGCAACGGTATTGGGGATTTTTTGGGGCGTTTCCTTTCCCGGTTTAGGTGATCAAATGCAGCTAGTCGGGGACTTCTTCTTGCGACTGATTCAAATGTCTGTGGTCGTGTTGGTCATGGGCTCGGTGATTGAAGCGGTGGGGGGACTTGATCCAAAAGAATTAGGTGGGATCGGCGGGAAAGTCTTCCTCTGGTTTACCGGTTCGACCCTTGTCGCCGCTATTTTCGGTCTCTTATTCGCCTTGATCCTCAAGCCCGGCGCAGGCCTTGATCAGTCCCTGCTGCAAAGTACAGAAACCGCATTAAGTACCAGCAGCATGGAAGAAGTCATCTTAAACTTTGTTCCACTGAACATTATTCAAGCCATGGTGGAGCAGAATATGATCCAAGTGATTATTTTTTCGCTCTTCTTTGGCCTTGCCTTGAGCTTGATCAAGCATGAAAAAAAGAATCAGCTGTTTCTAGATATGATCAGCAGTTTTAATCATATTTTGATAAAAATGGTCAGCATGATCATGAAGTTGGCGCCGATCGGGATTTTCGGCCTTGTTGCTTCCTTAGTAGAAGATACCGGTATTCGTGTTTTGGGAATGTTAGCCAGTTTTTTATTGACGTTAGCAGCAGCATCTTTGCTCTTTTTGTTTCTTTGGTTTCTCTTGACGTCGCTCTATTGCAAAGTTTCCTTGTTTCGTTTGATAAAGAACATGTGGCGCCTCTCGGTGATTTCCTTTACGACCACCTCTTCTGCTGTTTCATTGCCGTTTCAAATCGAAGATGGCAAAGAACGATTTGGGATCAGTGATCGAATCAATAAGCTCGTGATGCCTCTGGGCATGACCTTAAATAGCAATGGGCTCTCCTTATTTTTAGCCCTGGCAATCGTAACCGTTGCTCAGGCGTACCAGATCCAATTAAGCTTGGGGGATCTTTTGCAAGTGGTCTTGTTGTCCTCGTTGGCATGCTTGGGAACGATCGTCGTTCCAGGCGGCGGATTAGTCACACTGGCTACGGTTTTACCTATGTTAGGACTGCCTAATGAAAGCATCGCCTTACTGGCAGGGATCGATTGGTTTTCTGGGATGTTTCGGACCCTTTTGAATGTGGATCCTGACGTCACGGTGGCGTTGATCGTTGCTCATGATGAAGGAGAACTGGATCGTGCAGTCTTCAATGGTGAAAAAGCCCCGGTCAAATTAGCAGAAAAAATCACCGATGGCGTATAAGACCAATCATTCTTGTGATGAAACTTTACTCTTTTTTGAAAACGTGCTACGATTTATTCGTTGATAGACGAAAGAAGCTTCCTGAAATACCGTAAACGGTAAACAGTAGCGAGTGATTTTCAGCTCGTCATTCAACAGATAAATACGACAAAAAGAGGAGGAAAAAACATGACAGCATCGATGAAATTGTGGATTGACCTTTTGAATAGCTAATTTAAATCTATTTCAAAAGTCTAGGCAATCGTGATTTCAAGGGATGAGTGTCCTCTTTTTTCCAATTTCTTATTAAAATCAGGGTATAGCGGTAGGCTATGCCCTTTTTTTGTTCTTGCGTTTTCCTAGACGGGAAGGACAGACTGATGGAACAATTAAGTGTAAAAATAAACAAGCTAATCAAAAATTATGGGTCCAAAGAAGTACTGAACATTGAAGAACTGAGCGCCTATCAAACAGATCGTATCGGGATCGTGGGCGCAAACGGGCAAGGCAAGTCCACCTTGCTGAAATTGATTGCGGGAGTGATCGATCCTGATTCAGGAACGATCCAAAGAGAAAATTCGTTTCACTATTTCCCGCAAATCGCTGAGGTGACTGAAAAGACGGAGGCTCTTGACTGGGCGCTGTTTGGTCGTTTTTCGATCCCAACTAATGAATTGGCGACACTAAGTGGCGGGGAGGAGACCAAATACCGGTTGGCACAAATGTTATCTTCCTATCAATTAGGACTTTTGCTCGATGAGCCAACGAGCCATTTAGACCAGCAAGGAATTCAAGTCTTGATTGAGGTATTGCAGTATTATTATGGCACCCTGATCGTGGTCAGTCATGATCGGTACCTATTGAATCAGCTGGCAACGAAAATCTGGGAAGTCGATCAAGGCAAAGTCATCGAGTATTCTGGCAATTATGACAGTTACCGACAGCAAAAAGAGCAAGCGACACAGCGTGTTGCCTGGGAGGCGGTGCAGTATCAGCAACAAAAGCAGCAGTTGACTCAAGCAATCCAAAAGAAAAAAGAACAAGTGATCAAGAGCAGTCGCATTTCTGAAAAAAAGCGGCAGCAGAACATCCGACCAGACCGTTTGTCGTCATCAAAACAAAAGGACACGGTGCAAAAGTCATTGCAAAAAACAGTCAAAGCCATGGAAAGCCGCTTGGATCAGTTGGAAGAAGTGAAGGGTGTCGCCCAGCAGCAGGTGATTCGTTTTCCAGTAGTCCCTGCAGTGGAACTGCATAATAAACGACCGATTCGTGGGGAGCAAGTAACCATTCAAAGAGGGACGAAATGTTTGCTAGACAGCAGCAGTTTCCAGTTTGCTGCCGGGAAGAAAATCGCTATCGTGGGTCCGAACGGTTCGGGGAAGTCGACTTTACTAAAAGAAATCATCGCAGGTGGAGAGGGGATCTATTTATCACCGAAAATCGTCTTTGCGATATACGAGCAAATGGGCTATCGAAAAAACAGCACCACACCACTTTTGACGGAATTGATGGCTCAAACAGACTATCAGGAACCACTGGTCCGCAGTATTTTACACAATCTAGGATTTAGCCAGAATGAAGTGATGAAGCCAGTCAATGTGCTAAGCGGCGGAGAAGCGACACGGGTCGAGCTTGCACGCATCTTTACTCAAGCTGCCAATGTCTTGATTCTTGATGAACCGACGAACTTTATTGATCTGCCGACAATCAACGTCTTGGAACAATTGATTCGCAGCTATCGTGGCATGATTTTGTTCACTTCTCACGATCAAGCGTTTATTGATGCTGTCGCGGATGACGTGTATCAAATCGATCATGGGAAATTAACATTGGTTTCCAGTAACTAGCAGCATTGTCGCTTTTATACCTGTATAGAGAAAAACAGCGCGGGAAAGGAAATGACCGCCCAACGTTCGATCAAAAAATCGGCCGTTGAGCGGTCACTACAAAACCCGCACTGTTTTTTTGCACTAATCGGTATCGCCTAGCTGTTGCTACATCGCTTAATAAATCTTTTTCGTAAAGTATTTTAAGATCAGTGGAGAGATCAAGGTGCTCAACAAGACAACGATCACCAAAGGGGAATACAATGTGGACGAAATCAATTGGTTTTGTTGACCAATCTGCAAAATGATCAATGCCATTTCACCTCGGGAAATCATTCCAGCTCCCACCATCCAAGCACTGTTGTTCGAGAATTTCGCGATTTTCGCCCCGACATAGCCGCCGACCAGTTTGGTCAAGATCGCGACCACGGTAAAGGCAAGAATAAAGAATAATTGCTCATTTAAGCGGGAAAAATCAACTTCTAAGCCAACGCTGACAAAGAACACCGGAATGAAGACGGCATAACCTAATGCTTCGACACTGTGTTCCACTTCCTCACGAACCTTCGTTTGACTGACAGCGATCCCTGCGAAGAAGGCACCAATGACAGAGCTTAACCCAACAAGGTCAGCAAGATACGCCATTCCTAAGCAGATGATCAGTGACATGATGATCACCGCGGAATTTGCAAATAGCTTTTCTGCAAGTGCCAATAAGAACGGAGCGATCCATTTCACCAATAGAAAAATCAACACAAAATAAATCAGTTCTACCAATAAGGTGACCGGCAGTGGTGTTGCTTGGCTGCTTTCGCCGCCTAAAAAGGAAAGGCTAAGACTCAAAACCAACACGACCAAAATATCATCCACGACGGAAGCACCAAGAATCGTCGAACCTTCTTTCGTGTTCACCACATTCAACTCTTTCAATACTTCGACAGAAATACTGACTGAGGTGGCAGCTAATACGATCCCGAAAAAGAACGCTTCTGTGGGACTGCTTTGAAAACCGACTCCTGTGGCATACCCGAAGAGCATCGGGAACACGATCCCTAAAAGGGCAACGAGCATTCCTGGACGAAAATAGCGTTTCAATAAAGAAATATCACTTTCCAGTCCCGCTAAAAACATCAGCAAAATAACACCAATCTCTGAAAAATCATGAACTAGAATATCTGGATGGACCCAATTGAGTCCTGCGCCTCCTAATAAAACCCCCGCTAGCAACTGCCCGATGACAGCAGGAACGCCCATCCGTCTCGCCAGATGCGAGAAGAGGGTCGTCGTGATTAGGATCAAACACAAAATCCCGACAAAATGCATAAAACCTCATCCTTCTTTCCTATAACATACTCCCCTTTAGTATAGCATTCTCTCTTGAATTGAGCCTGTATCAAGCTTTTTTTTAATAAAAGAGTTTCATTAAACCACACGTTTTTTGAGATGAGGAGGAAGCGAAGGCAATTAGAATTATTCTGCGCAATCATTAAAATAAAAAAACATTATTTTCACTTTACTTGTAACAAATTATTGTTCGAGCCAATGGGCAAGCTGCTGAAAGACCATTTGGACTTGCGGCTCCTCGACGTTTTTCAAAAAGTCGTGGGGCAAATCATAGACAGGGACAAATTTACTTTTAGGCACTTTCTTCAAGCCTTTGCTGTAACGAAAAGGTACTTCCTCATCGGTACTGCTAGCACTGCTGAAAATTGGAGGAAATTGTGAAAGCAGCTCAGGATCAATGGCATAGTCAGAAAGATCCTCAGCTGTTAGCCCATAGATGGTGGCGAGTTCTTGCTGTTGGACCCAATAAACATAAGGCAAATAGCGCTGAAACTGCGGATCATCCCAAACGATCTCGGTTTGATCCAAAGGAGGGACTTGCTCTTTGCTTAAGAGCGGCTGCTGCAAGACTCGTTTGTTTTCGATAAAAGAAAGATCGGTGTACCCATAAAAGTTGACCAGTTTTTCAGGTAATCTCTGTTGTTCCTTCAGTAATTGCTGGGTCAGCGCCAGCATCAAATACCCACCGGCTGACCGACCGCAGAAACAAAATGGGCGATCTTTAAGCACAGTTGCTTGCAATTCTTGAAAGTTCTGCCAGTTCATTGCTAAAATCTCCGCTAACGAGGAATTAGGTGCCAGCAAATAATCGACTGTGAGGACGCTGTATTGCTGCGCTTGAAATAGTGCGATCAGTGATGCGGGAATGTCTTGGCGGGTTCCATAAACAAAACCGCCACCGTGAAAATAAACCAGGTATTTCTCAGAAGCAGGATAAAGGGTCACCGAAGCGCCGGTGGTCAATTGCCATTCTTTTTTCATTTTGCTTGACTCCTTTTCTGAAGCTCTAATAAATAGGTGCCGATCTCGTAATTGACTAATTGGATTGGACTTGTCAGATCGATCTCTAGGAGCTGTTCAATTTTGCTTAGCCGGTAGCGAATCGTTTTGGCATGAAGAAACAAGGTTTCAGCCGTATTTTTGTAATTGCGATTCGTGATAAAAAAGGTATACAGCGTTTTGAACAGCTCTTCATTTTCTTCCGAAAGTTGATACAGCTTCGGGGGAATGCTTTGCTGCAGCTTTTCTAGTTGGTTCTCCTTGATAAAGGAACTAAAGATACCTAAGTCGCTATAGGCAATGATCGGCGCCAAATAAAACTGCCGATTGAAGCGGATCGCATCCAAACACTCTGGCAGGATCTCTTTGATCTGTTCCTTGCGCAAGACTTCGCTGACCACCAAGCAGCCATGTTCATCGGCTAGCAGGGCATCATCAAAATGTGTCTGCAGCATCTGTTTCGTCACCTGATGGGCGATCGATTGGAAATTATAAAGGATCACCAAATAATTATGGTGTTCGAAAAAGACGTGGGGTGTTTTCAACGCCCGTAGCTTGTGCAAAACGACGGACTTACGCTCTTTATCTTTAAAGCTGTTGGAAGCAAAGGCGATGCCTTGGTAGAAATCATAGCGATCCAGTTGCGCTTCTTCTAACAAAAGATCCAGCTCAGCCAAATTGCTAGGAGTGTTTTGCAAGATCGCATCGGCAAGATTGTTCATGCGATTGTAGCGCTCTTTCTTCAACAAATACTCCATTTGGAGGCGTTCATAGATGACGTCGATCACATTTTCAATAATCATGACTTTTGCCTCAGGGATCTGCGAATCTTTCTGATAAACGATCAAAGTACATAAATCATTGTAAGGATTGATGATCTCTACTTTGATGGCAGTCACATATTGATTGTTCTCATGAGAAAATAATTCCAAATATTCGTAGTGGTTCTTGGTAAACTCGACGGTTTTCATGGGTTCTTGTTTGGTCACCACGAAATTCTTAAAGGATTGACCGACGGACACATGCACATCTAAATGGGGGATGCGCAAAGAACAAGGCTTTTCGATCAATTGATAGAACTCCTGCATGATCTGATCGAAAGAAGAGTGGTTGCGCTCGACTTTCATGAAGCGCTGGCGAACTTCGTAATAGGTACGCAGCAGCTGGGTTTGGTGATTCAGCAATGGTTCGTAAACCGCTAGCATGATGGCTTCATAGCTGACTTCTTGCTGCACTTTGATCAAAGGGATCTGATAAGCAAAGCTAAGCTCGATCACCCAATCTGGAATCATAGGGATCAAGCGATCCACTTTGATCACTAAACCGCTGACGCCGATTTGCTGCATTTTTTCAAAAAAAACACGCAGTTCCTCAGGGGATTGGTCTTTGAAGGCATAAAAAGAAGTCAAAATCAATTGATGGGCTTTGCTCCATTTCTCGATATCCATCGCTTCCAGCACCATAACGGAACCAACGGAATTTGTTAAACCAATGGAGCCAGTCAGGACTTTACTTTTTTCAAAAAGCGGCAGTTCAACCAATTCTTTTAATTTCATAAAATGCTCCTTTTTTCTCTTTTGGATAAAAAGTATAGCATTTTTTTAGAACTTTATCCAATGAAAACGCAAACAAGGCTCGTTAGAATGAGAGTATAAGAAAAGGAGGAGAACAAATGCTGCACACAGTAATCTTAAAGAATAACTACCAAGATTCCATTAACTTAATGCTGCTGACGAATACGATCAATGATCTAGGCGATGTCGAAATGAGTCAAATCATGATGGGGACGGATGCAAACAAAGACATATTAAATAACACTGGATTGCTTTCTAAAGAGGCAGAAGGTGCTTCACCCAACGATATGATGATCGTGGTCGATAGCCAAAACGAACAGATCATGGATCAAGTAATGCCAGCGATCGATTCATTCTTAGCTGATCTTTCAGCAAAAGATCAAGGCAAAGAAACGCCATCGGCGGCTTCATGGCAAGAAGCCTTGAGCGCAATGCCAGATGCCAATGTTGCATTATTTAGTATTCCTGGGGAATATGGCGCAGCCGAGATGGAAAAAGCGCTAAAAAATGACTTGCATGTTTTCTCTTTTACGGACAATGTCGCTATCGAAGATGAAGTGCGTTTGAAAAAGCTGGCTCATGAAAAAGGCTTATTGATGATGGGGCCTGACTGTGGGACTGGTATTATTTCTAGCATTCCGATTGCCTTCACGAATGTTGTGGCACCAGGAAACATCGGTGTCGTTGGTGCCTCTGGTACGGGGATTCAAGAAGTGACGACGATCATTGACCGATTAGGCGGTGGTGTCGTTCATGCCATCGGGACCGGCGGACGTGACTTAAGCGACAAAGTTGGGGCGATCACTGTCAAAGATGCCATCGTTGCTTTAGAAAATCATGAACCGACAGATGTGATTTGCGTGATCTCGAAACCACCTGCAAAAGAAGTGCGGGATGAAGTCGTTCAATTGCTGCAAAGTATCAGCAAACCTGTGGTAGCGATTTTCTTAGGAGAAAAACCAGAAGCCCATGAAGGAAAAGTCTATTTGGCACATACGCTGGAAGAAACAGCGCGCATTGCTGTTGATCTTGCCAATGAAGAACCCGTCAAAGCGAACTATTTTGAACGCGTGGAAACCCCAGATGTGCCCAAACTCGCTGAAGATAAAGTGGTCAAAGGTCTTTATTCTGGCGGTACATTAGCTGCCGAAGCAGGAATGCTGATCTCCGAAGCCTTGAATCTAGAAGGCCTTGTAAAACAAGAAGGCTATATCTTGCATTCCCACGGCTATGATGTGATCGACCTTGGTGATGATATCTATACCCAAGGCAAACCGCACCCAATGATCGATCCTGAAGTGCGCATCAAAAAAATCGAAGACTATGCGCAAGATGAGCAAACCGGGGTCATTTTATTTGATGTGGTGTTAGGTTACGGCGCACATGCAGATATGGTAGGTGCACTGTTACCAGCCATCGAAGCTGCACAGCAAACAGCCCAAGCAGCTGATCGCACGCTGTACTTTGTTGCTACCGTCTGCGGAACTGAAAAAGATCCGCAAAACTATCAAGAAGCAGTCAACCGTTTGAAAGCAGCTGGCGTCTATGTGGCACCAAGCAATGCTCAAGCAGTGCAATTAGCCCTCGCCTTAAAAGGGGCGACTCTTTCTGAAGCAGACAAAGCGGTCAATGACTATACTGGTAGCAAAGTTGAGGTGCCGACAGTTAGCGAGAAAGTGATGGAGCTGTTGACCACCAAACCACGGATCATCAATGTTGGCTTGCAAAGCTTCAATGAATCGATCCTGCAATATGGCGGGAAAACAGAACAATTTAACTGGCGTCCTCGTGCCAACGGCAACAAGAAAATGATCCGTATTTTAGACGCGCTAGAAGAATTTGACGAAAAAATCACAGCTGAAAACCAAGCAGTGACGGATAAAATCAAAAATGCCCAACCATTCTTGATCGATGTCGTTCCAGCTAAATCAGTGATCGCTGAATTAAACGAAAGCCAGAAAACCTTGCTGCATGCAGGACCGCCGATCCAATGGTCGGAAATGACGGGACCGATGCAAGGGTCTTGTATCGGCGCTGCCTTGTTTGAACGCTGGGCGAAGGATGAAGACGAAGCCCGCCGCTTACTCGAAAGTGGGGAAGTCCGCTTTATGCCATGTCACCATGTCCAGGCAGTTGGACCAATGGGGGGAATCACTTCTGGGAATATGCCTGTCTTTGTGGTTGAAAACCGCCTTGTCGGCAACAAAGCCTACTGTATTTTGAACGAAGGGATCGGTAAAGTCTTACGATTTGGTGCCTATTCACAAGAAGTCATCGATCGTTTGGATTGGATCAAAGACGTTTTAGGACCAACCATTGCCAAGGCATTGCAATTAACAGAAGAAGGCATCAACTTGAATGTATTGATTGCCCGGTCGATCACAATGGGGGATGAATTCCATCAACGAAATATTGCAGCATCATTGAACTTTTTGAAAGAAATCGCGCCGTTGATCATCCAAACAGAGATCGATGAAAAGCAAAAATATGAAGTGATCAAGTTCTTAGCAGATACCGATCAGTTCTTCTTGAATATCATGATGGCAACTGGCAAAGCCATCGTTGACGGTGCCCGTGTCGATGCCAAAGGAACGATCGTGACCACCATGACGAGAAACGGTGTTAACTTTGGGGTTCGTGTCGCCCAAACAGAAGACCAATGGCATACTGCACCAGTTAATACGCCGAAAGGTTTGTACTTTACTGGGTTTACCGAAGCAGATGGCAATCCTGATATTGGGGACAGTGCCATTACTGAAACCGTCGGCGTCGGAGCAATGGCGATGGTAGCCGCACCAGGGGTAACACGCTTTGTCGGCGCTGGGGGCTTTGAGGATGCGCTGGAAACTTCCAACGAAATGGCAAAAATCTGTTTCGGTCATAATCCGACCTTCTCGATCCCAACATGGGACTTCCAAGGGACTTGTTTGGGGATCGACATCCGCAAAGTCGTTGAAACAGGCATCACCCCAATCATCAATACTGGGATCGCCCATAAAGAAGCAGGTGTCGGTCAAGTCGGCGCAGGCACGGTGCGTGCACCGTTAGGCTGTTTTGAAAATGCCTTGACGGCTTATGCGAAGGATCTGGGGATCGATGTTGACTGAGAAAATCAAAATCAGTGATTATCTAGACCCACTGCAACGATTCGGTCGTACCGGTCGGGTGCATAGCGTGTTTGATCGTTCATTCAATGTGATGATCGGGCAGCAGCTGGTCAATATCAACAACTATCGCAACTATTTGACTGGCTTCGGGGTCTTTTTACCCGATGCATTGTTTGAACAAGTCTTGCCTTTGATCGAAGTCGGCAATCGCGTGCAAGTCCGAGAGCATGGTCTGACCTTTTACAGCACAAAAGGAACATTTTCTCTTTCATTAGAGGAGAAAGAATTGGTTTCGCTGCAGGTGAAGGAGTTATCCTTCACCTCTGCGGAATTGCAGCTTTTGAAAGAAATACTGCTTCAGCAAGAACTAGAAACCAAGATTGGGTTGCCAGAAGATGAGAAAACCCAAGCAGTGTTTGCGGCATTGCGGCAGCCTGTCTCAGATTGGGAACCAATCATTGACCACCTGATTGGTCGCGGCAAAGGATTGACACCTAGCGGCGATGATCTTCTCGTTGCCTATCAAGCGATGCTCTATGCCTTGCAGCAGCCAGAAGCTGACGCGTTAGCGCAAGCATTGGCAAAACCGCTGTCTACGACGGATGTCAGCCTTGCTTATATTCAAAGTGCCAGTCAAGGGTATGTCAATTCTCTGATGCTGCAATTATTTAAAGACTTAAAAAAGCAAAACCCACAGGTGATTGAAAAAGATGTGCAGCAGTTGATGTCCGTTGGTCATTCGTCAGGCAAAGATCTTAGTTTTGGGTTGTTGTTAGCGTTGGAGTCATTGTCACTTGAGGAAAAAGAATAGAAATGGGGAGAAATCATGGAAATCAGTAACCAGAAAGATGCGGTCAAAGTAAGCAATTCTTACTGGAAAAAAGTCGTTGCTATTTTCTTTGTCGGCTGGATTTTAATGTACGCCACACGGACGATCTTCAATCCAATCATGGGTGTGATCGGAGAAGAATTCAATTTAAGCAACACACAACTAGGACTTGCCAATAGTATTTTCTTTTTGACTTATGCCGTTGCGCAAATTCCTTTTGGTATCATCGGCGACAAAATCGGTCGCAAATTAGTGATCGCTCTAGGCTTTGTTTTATTGGCGGTGACTACGTACTTCAGTGGGCTAGCCACAAGCTTTGTTTTGTTCTTAGTGATTCGTGCCATTGCAGGGATTGGTCAAGGTGCCTATTACGGTCCGCAATACGCATTGTCTACCGAAGCGATTCCCGACAACAAACGGACCGTCGGAAATGCCATTATCAACAGTGGGATGGCGTTTGGAACGTCTGGCGGGTACTTGCTTTCTAGTAAATTGGTCTTGGATAATGGGGGCCATTGGAGTCAACCCTTCTTCCTAATGGCAATTCCGACCTTGATCGTCGGTGTATTGTTCTATTTTGTTTTGAAAGAAAAAGTGATTCGTCCAGAAGATGAAGGACAAGAAATAAAAGAAGAAGGGTCAAAAGAAAAGATTTCCTTGAAGCAGATTTTTTCAAACCGCAATCTCGTGGCAGCCTTTGTTCTTTGCTTTACCAGCATTTATGCAAACTTTGTGATCATTACTTGGTTGCCGCAATTCTTGATTGCCGAGCGTGGCTTTGAAGGGGCGAGTGTCGGCTTTATTGCTTCCTTAGTCCCATGGGCATCGATTCCAGGTGCATTGATCTTTGCTCGATTGAATGATAAAACTGGCGCGACGAAAAAATTAGTCTATTTATTGGTCCCATTGGCGACCCTTTCCGTATTTGCCATTGCCTTTGTAACCGATCGTACCTTATTAATCACTGTTTTGATTTTGTATGGATTGACTGGCAAGCTGGCGCTTGATCCAATCGTCGTGACCTTTGTGACGAAAAACGCACCAAAAGGCGCCTTAGGAACGACCTTGAGTGCCTATAACTTTATCGGGATGTCGGGGTCGATCTTAGCGCCTTATGTTACTGGCTTTTTAGCCGATTCTTTAGGATCGATGCAGGTCGGGTTTTACCTGTCTTGTCTATTACTGCTGATCGGATTAGGTGTTTTTGCCGTATTAGCAAAGGAAAATCAGAAGGAGAGCATAAAATGAGTTTGAATGTGATCGCGTTAGGCGGCAATGCTATTTTAGATAAAGACCCCAGTGATGAAGGGCAAAAAGCCGTCGTTGCGCAAGCAGCACGTTATATTGCCGATTTTGTTGAAAAAGGGGAAAAAGTCATTGTTTGTCACGGCAATGGACCACAAGTCGGCAATTTACTGCTGCAGCAAAAAGCCGGGGAAAGTGAAAAAAATCCTCAATTGAAATTAGACAGCTGCGTGGCGATGACTCAAGGAAGTATCGGGTATTGGCTGCAAAATGCCTTGATCAATGAGTTTGCCACACGTCAAGCACATCCTTCAGTGATCTCATTAGTCACCCAAGTTCGTGTCGATCCAGCAGATCCATCCTTTGAGAAACCTTCCAAACCAGTCGGACCTTTTTATAGTGAAGAGGAAGCCAATGCTGCGATGGCAGCCAATGGCGGGGTATATCAAGAAGATGCTGGGCGTGGTTACCGCAAAGTGGTTCCATCCCCGAAACCGCAAGAAATTGTTGAAAAAGAAGCCATTAAAACATTGGTCGATGCTGGTGTGATCACGATTTGCGCCGGTGGTGGTGGCGTACCTGTCGTTCGCAACGACAATGGGTTTACTGGTGTGGAAGCCGTCAACGACAAAGACTTTACCGCCAGTGTCTTAGCAAAAGATGTGCAGGCCGATCGCCTGATTATTTTGACCGGTGTCGACAATATCTACATCAATTACAATCAGCCGAATCAGCAAGCCTTAGGGGAAATCAGTGTGGCACAAGCCAAGGGCTACATCGAGGAAGGCCATTTTGCAGCGGGCAGTATGTTGCCAAAAATAGAAGCTGCGATTGATTTTGTCGAAGAAGATGCAGCCAGAACCGCGATTATTACCTCAATCGAAAAGTTAGCTGAACTGGATCAGCATACAGGAACCATACTTCGAAAATAAAGAGGGGATCAAAGTGAAAGCAAAAAAACTACCGATGGTGACGCAGATCGTTATTGCCGTTCTTCTAGGGATTCTTTGCGGTTTGTTCTTTGGGCAAGCCGCTTCATTCCTAAAAATCTTGGGCGATCTTTTCTTGCGTCTGATGCAAATGGCGATCCCGTTATTGATCGTTGGACAAATCATTCAAGCAGTTGGGGGCATTGCCCCGAAAGAACTCACACGTTTGGGTGGAAAAACGATCGCTGTCTTTGGGATTTCCTCCTTATTCGCAGCTGCATGGGGTGTGCTGATGGCGGTCTTCTTTGCTCCGGGCAAAGGGATCAACTTTTCACAAGCTGCCGGTGAACCTCTGCAAGCACAAGAAATTTCTATATCAGAGACAGTGATCAACTTTATTCCCACGAATATTTTCGATGCGTTGAGTAAAGGGTCAATTATTCAAATCATCGTTTTTGGGTTGTTCTTTGGTGTTGCCCTCAATCGCTTTATGCAAAAGAAACCTGAGTCAGCTCTTTATGGGCTGCTCGTGGATCTGAATGAGGTCGTCATTGCCATCATTCGTTACGTGATGATCGTGGCACCAATCGGTATTTTTGCATTGATCGCTTCAACGATCAGCTCCCTGGGCTTGCAGATCATTTTGCCATTAGGCAGCTATTTGCTTGTCTACGGTCTAGCCACCGTCACGTTCCTTGGACTGTGGCTAGTCTTGTTGACCGTGTATTGCCGGATCAATCCGTTACGATTGATCAAAAATATGAAAAACATGTCGGTCATGGCATTGGCGACAACCTCCTCTGCCATCACGCTGCCGATCGCTATGGAAGAATCCCAGAATAAATTAGGACTCAGTAGCCGCATCACCAATTTGGTATTGCCATTAGGGATGTCTTTGAACAGCAATGGGTCAGCGATGCATATGGCGATTACCGTCATGACGATCGCCCAAATGTATCAAATCAACTTTGACGGGATCCAAATGGTGACGGTAGCTGTCACTGCGACTTTCGTTTCTTTAGCCAATGCAGTTGTTCCCGGAGCGGGGTTAGTTTCCTTGGCAATCATTGTTCCTCAGCTCGGTTTACCAATCGAAAGCATTGCGCTATTTGCTGGTGTCGAATGGTTTGTTGGCATGCTGCGGACGATTTTGAACGTGAACTCAGACGTCTATTCAGCGCTGCTGATCGCTAAGTCAGCCGATGAACTCGATCATCGCGTATTTAATCAATAGGAGAAGCCGTTGCCAAGCGTGCTTCTCTTTTTCATAAGGAGGAGAAAAGATGGAAGAAATGAGCAGACGTTCTCTGCTGGAATTAGAAGCATTAATGAAAAAGAAACTATTGGCTGCTGGTTTGCCAGAAGCCGCTGCCAGTGAAACAGCGGCACATTTGACCTTTGCGGATGCGTGCGGGATCCATTCTCATGGTGCCGTGCGGATGGACTACTATGCCGAGCGTTTAGTAAAAGGCGGCATCACGCTGGAACCAAACATGTCTTTTGAAAAAACAGGCGCCGCTACCGGAATTTTTCACGGAGATAACGGTATGGGGCATTATGTGTGCAATGAAGCGATGGCGATCGCCATTAATCTGGCAAAAGAAGCCGGGATCGCTGCAGTAGGAATCGAGCAGACCAGCCATAGCGGGACGATGGCGTATTACGTCAAACAGGCTGCTGAAGCCGACTTAGTGGCGATCGCCATGTGTCAATCGGATCCGATGGCGGTGCCTTTTGGTGGGACCGAAAACTATTTTGGTACCAATCCAATTGCGTTTGCAGCACCACGAGCCAACCATCCACCGGTGGTTTTTGATATGGCGACAACGGTTCAAGCGTGGGGCAAAATTTTGGACGCTCGCTCGAAGAAACAGCAGATCCCCGATACTTGGGCCGTAGACGAGCAAGGCTTGCCTACCACCGACCCGTATGCAGTCCAAGGATTATTGCCAATCGCTGGTGCTAAAGGATATGGCTTGATGATGATGGTGGATATTTTAGCCGGCTCGATGCTGGGCTTAGCTTTTGGTAAACAGGTCACCTCCATGTATGCGGACTTGACGGAAAAACGCCGCTTAGGACAATTCCTGCTTGTGATCGATCCATCTCGTTTTACCAACACCGAAACTTTCAAGCAAAGCATCGATCAGATGGTGACTGAGCTACATGCAATCCCGCCAGTAAAAGGGCAATCACAAGTCTACTATCCTGGAGAGATCAGCCAAATACACTTTGAAAAAGCCCAGCAAGAAGGGGTCATGATCCCCAAAGCGATCATCGATTATCTCGAAAGCGAAACCCTCCATTTTGATCGCTATGGTAGTCAAGATTCCTTTGCTAAATAAAGATCTGCAGAAGACGGTTGGTTCAGAGGGGGATTGAACCAACTGGTTTTTTGCTGTCTGGAGCAAAGAAAAGTTTTCAGTCAGAAAATCGCACATTGTTGGCAGGATCAGACGAATTCTTTGAGTTGGTTCATTTTGTTCAAAGCATTTCTTAAGCCATTCGACCTTTGATTGCTTGTTTTTTGGAATGTGGTAGAATAGGTCGCATAAGGTAAGATCACTCAAGAAATGAGAGAAAAGCGAGGATGCAACGTGGCAATGAATAAAGTGGTTCTTACTGGGAAAATCGCAGAGATGCCTAGTAAAGAAGCGTTTGATGCGGCGGACGATCAAAGCGTACGTTTTGATCTTGTCATTGTGTCTCAATGGCAAAACAGTGAAGAAGTGCACCATGAATGGTTTGCTTGTGTCGTTCATGGAAAACAGGCAGAGACCTTTTTACGGTATACTCAAAAAGGGGCAAGTATCAAAATCAATGGACACTTGCAAGGCTGTCCTTATGAAACACCAGAAGGTCAGAGACTTTGTGCGGCAGAAGTGGTGGTGGATAGCTTCCAAATCTTAGAGTTGGCAGAAGAACCAGCGGCGCCTTTTCCTAAAAAGCGGCCATCGACACTTGATGAAACGACGCAAACAAAGTTGATCCGTAATGAAAAAGATCCCCTAAAAACACAGATGCTGGAGTTTTTAAAAGACAATCGATTATTTTAATGACGAAACATGCGGAAAGCAACGGCTTCTCGCATGTTTTTTTACGTAGAGAAAGCATTGGCAAAATTCAACTATATCTGACTAGCGGTGTTCTTTATTGCGAATCAAAGAGGCGGTTAAATAGAATGGTGATTGTAATAAGTGATCGCGAAAGTGAAAATAGTGTTTCACAAAAAGTGCGGATTGGTTTAGAATAGTTGAAACATATCTTGAGAAAAAGAGCGGCGCTTGCCTTGTGCAACTGCTAGATGCCGCTTCTTTCTGAAAAAATCGTTAATCAGGGAGGGATGTCGATGGGCAAACCAATTATAGGGATCGCTGCGAATGAAGTGCAAGATGCTGGCGATGTGCTGCATCATTTGCCGATCGCCTACACACCATTAGGGTATGTGCGAGCGATCCAGCAAGCGGGCGGACTGCCATTGCTCGTGCCAATCAGTGAGCCAGCTGCAGCCAAGGACTATGTTTCACAGATCGATAAACTGGTATTAGCTGGTGGACAAGATGTTTCACCCAAGTTTTATGGGCAGGAGGCCCATCAGGCAACTGGAAGCGGCTTGTTGGCACGGGATGAGTTTGAACTAGCGCTGATCGATGAAGCGCTGCTGCAAAAGAAACCGATCTTTGCGGTTTGTCGGGGAATGCAGCTGGTCAACGTGGCCTTTGGGGGCACGCTGCAGCAAGACATCAGTACCTTCAGTGAGATCATTCATATGCAGGCACCGATTCCGAAAGAAGTGCCGACTCATGCCATCGCGACGGCTGAAAAAAGCATGTTGGCTCGTGTCTATGGTCAAAAAACAAAGGTCAATTCCTTTCATCATCAAGCGGTGGATCGATTGGCTCGTCCATTGCAAAAGACAGCTTGGAGTCCTGATGGTATCATTGAAGGCATTGAACACGTGGGTCAGCGTTTGCTGGCGGTTCAATGGCATCCAGACTTTGCCTATGATGCGCTTTTACAAGAACAAGCGGTTTTCAAGTATGTCGTTGACGTGTTGTAAGAAAGAGGATCACGCAAGGAGGAGAAAAATGAAAAAGAAAATGTTTGGTATCGCTGTTTTCACACTATTGGTTTTAAGTGCCTGCAGTACCACGAGTTCCACAACGGATTCTGGACAGCAAGAGGAGCAAGGCGCCGTGGCTCAAGAGATTCAAGTGTCAACCGCTGGCGCCTTATCGACCCTTGATAGCGGGCAATACACGGATGTCAATAGTTCCGATATGATCGGACAAGTGGCAGAGGGGTTATACCGTCTGGATCAAGAGGGGGATCCTGAGCTTGCGATGGCAGCTGAAGAGCCTACGGTATCAGAAGATGGTCTGGTTTATACCTTCACCATTCGTGATGCAAAATGGAGCAATGGCGATCCTGTTACAGCGGATGATTTTGTCTACGCCTTTCAATATGTTGCCAATCCAGAGAACGGTTCTAGCAGTAGCAATCAAATGGATGTGTTGAAAAATGGCAGTCAAGTGCGTCAAGGGGACGCTGAGGTGAGTGAGTTAGGTGCAAAAGCATTGGACCAGCAGACGTTAGAGCTAACATTGACAAGTCCAATCTCGTATCTGGATCAAATTTTGGTCGGGACACCTTTTATGCCAAAAAACCAAGCGTTTGCTGAAGAAAAAGGCGCCGATTATGGGTTGTCAGCGGAAAATTTTGTCGGCAACGGCCCATTCTTGATCGAAGGGTGGAATGGAACCAACGAATCATGGACGTTAACGAAAAATCCTGATTATTGGGATGCTGAGAATGTCCAATTGACCAAGATCGACGTGCAAGTAGTAAAGGAAACGGCAACTGGTGTGAGCCTTTTTGAAACAGGGGAACTGGACTACACCACCTTGACAGATACTTACGCGCAGCAATACCAAAACTCAGCTCAAGCCAACTATGTGCCAAAGGCGCTGGTGGGGTATTTAAGTGCCAACCAAAAACGAGAAGTCACAGGCAATGTCAAGGTACGTCAGGCGATTTTACAAGCCATCGACAAAGAGGCATTTGCCGAAAATATCTTAGGTGATGGGTCCACTGCATTGAACGGCTTTGTGCCAAGCAACTTTGCCAAAGATCCTGAAACAGACCAAGATTTTCGTGAAGAAAATGGCGATTTACTGCCGTACGATTTAACAGCCGCACAAGAGCTTTGGGCACAAGCCAAAGAAGAGTTGGGACAAGAGGAAATCACTTTGGAACTGTTGTCAGCAGATACAGCAGCAGCCAAGAAAACCATCGAGTTTGTCCAAGGGCAGTTAGAAACCAATTTGCCGGGATTAACCATCGATGCCAAGTCGATTCCTTTACAAAACCGTTTGGACTTGCAATCCCAAGGTGAATTTGATCTCGTTTTTGGGACTTGGACACCAGATTACGCGGATCCAATCAACTTCTTAGAATTTTATGATTCGACAGGTGGCTTGAATACCTCTGGGTATGCTAGTGAAAGTTACGACCAAGGGTTAGCAGAAGCACGGACGACTTTAGCAAACGACCCAGCTGCCCGTTGGGACTTATTGAAAGAACTCGAAAAGCAATTGATCGTTGAAGATACAGCCGTTTTGCCGTTATATCAAGGAGCGGTGGCGTATTTGAAAACGGATCGCTTGCAAGGGGTGCAAGTGTTTCCTTTTGGACGAACAGTATCCTATCGCCTAGCATCTGTCACAGAATAAACAGGTAGTAAGAAAACAGAGGAACTCTTTTTCAACCAATTGTGCTGATCAAACAGCGCTTGTTGAAAAGAGGGGCATCTGTTTTTTTATTTTTGCCAAAATCCTTGCAACTCTTGGGATAAAACAGGAATTCGTTTTCAAAAAAAGGTTGTTAAAAAGGACTGTTCTGACATTCACATTTTTAGAAAAGTCAATCTTTTTTAAAGAAAATTAATAAAAGTTGTTGCATTCTCAGAAACTTATCTGTAAAGTGTTAGGTGTAGTCAGCAAAATAAAAAGAGAAGGAGGGATTACGATGCAAAAAGTATTTGATAAAAAAACAACCAAATTGAATAAAGTGAATCCCTCATTCGGTAACCATTAGTGTACAGATAATGTCTATAATAACGACGTTTATGCTCTGTCCTTTTTCCGAAGGGACAGAGCTTTTTTGTGTACTTTTTTAGAATGTGAGGGATAAAACATGAAGTATGTATTAAAACAATTAACAACGTATTTTAAAGAACATAAGGTGCGCTATACTTTTGTATTCGTCTTTATGGTGATCGCTAGTGCGATGTATGTTGCACCGATCTATATTCTGCGCTTGTTCATCGATGCGTTGATTCAAGATAATTTTGATTACTCCGTACTGATCCAATATGTGAGCCTCTTCGCGGGAGCTATCTTGTTAGGATATTTGGCGGAATTTGTTTGGACGTTTAATTTATTTATTGGTTCCTACGATTTGCAAAAACAATTACGGGAACAATTGATGAGCCACTTTCTCAAAATGGGGGCGCCGTTTTACCATCGTTTCCGAACAGGTGATTTAATGACTCGTTCCAGTGACGATGTCCAAGTGATGGGGATGACCGTTGGGTATGGTCTGATGGTTTTCTTAAATACTAGTTTGTATCTAAGCTTTATCGTAGCGATGATGGCTGGGACGGTTTCTTGGTTATTGACCTTGATTGCCTTGATTCCAATGCCGCTTTTAGCCTATTACATTTTCAAATGGGGCTCGCAAGTCGATAAGGCGTTTACGGAAGCGCAGAATTCTGTTTCTGAGATGAACAGTGAAGTGTTGGAGATCATTGATGGCATTCGGGTCGTCCGAGCTTATGGACTAGAAGGAGCCACCACGGAACAGTTTCAAAAGAAAACACTGGAAACACGAGCAAAAAACAATATCGTTTCTGAGATCGATTCCCGTTTTGGGCCGCTGATTACCATCATCTTAGCGATCAGTTTTGTGATGAGCTTTGGTGTCGGGGCGTTTCTTGTTGCTAACCAAACGATCACCATTGGTGCGATGGTTTCTTTCCAAGTGTATTTGACAATGGTCGTTTGGCCGATGATCTCAGCAGGAGATCTTGTGAATGTGATGCAGCAAGGTGCTGCATCCTGGCGTCGGATCAATGAAGTGCTGCAGACAGGGGATGAATTAGAAACGCCAGGCGAAGCCGACCTGCAAGCCATCAATACGATCCGTTTTGAAGCATACCATTTCCAATACCCACAAGCAGCTCGCTATGTGTTAGAAGGACTGGATTTGACGATCACTCGTGGAGAAGTCTTAGGGATCGTTGGGAAGACCGGCAGCGGAAAAACGACGCTGCTAAGACAATTCGGTCACCGCTATCCATACTCTGATCAAGTACCCTTGATCAATGAGCAGCCCTTGACGGCCTATCAAACAACAGCAGTGCGCAACCACTTTGCAGAAATACCGCAAGAACATACCTTGTTTTCACGAACGATTCGCGAGAACTTGTTATTCGGACAGCCAGACGCTTCCGAAGAAGTATTGTGGGAAGCCCTGGAAGCTGCTTGCTTTAGCGAAGACATCAAGCGGATGCCAGAAGGGCTCGAAACGATTGTCGGTGAGAAAGGCGTTTCCCTTTCTGGTGGACAAAAACAACGCTTGTCCTTAGCACGGGCGTTTTTACGAAACAGTGAAGTCCTCTTACTGGATGATGCCCTTTCGGCAGTTGATGCCAAAACGGAACAAGCCATCATCACGAATTTGAAAACGATGAAGCAGGCACCGACCTCCATTATCGTGACCCATCGATTGTCCGCCATCACCGAAGCGGATCAAATCATCGTCTTAGAAGACGGACGGATCACACAGCGTGGTACCCATCAGGAGTTGATCGAAACCCCAGGGTGGTACCAAGAACAGTATTACCATCAACAGTTAAAGGAGGACGATACAAGTGTTCTCAACGATTAAGCGTTTGCTCACGTATTTGAGCTATTATAAAAAACAATTTACCGTGGGCGCGATCTTGCTGTTGCTGGCAGCAGCGCTCGAACTGACTTCACCACTGATTGCCAAACAGCTGATCGACCGAGTGATGACACCGGCGGTTGACAGCAGAAACCTAAATACGATGCTTTTGATCCAATTACTCGCTGGGTATTTGCTGGTCAATTTGATTGGTTCCCTTTTTCGTTATATCAGCTTGCTACAATTGCGAAAAATGTCCAACAGTATTGTCAAAAAAATGCGGGATCAGCTTTTTGACCATATGCACAAATTACCGGTTTCTTACTTTGACCAGATCCCAGCTGGTAAAGTCGTCGCACGGATCACGAATGACACCGAAGTCTTGCGGTCTAATTTCTACGTGATCGTGATCAGTAATTTGTTAAGCAACATCATCCAAATCATTGGTGCGTTTATTGCATTGTTTCTTTTGAATCGCACCTTAGGAGCAGCGATGCTGATTTTGATCCCGATTCTGGGCATCTGGCAGCATTTTTATACCAAATATGCCTCTCGTTACAATTTAGCAATGCGGGAATACATCTCTCAAATCAGTGGACAGTTAAATGAATTTGTCCAAGGAATGGCGATCATCCAAGCCTTCCAACGAGAAAAGCAGTTGCAGAAAGAATTTAATGAGACAGTAGAGAAATGGTTCAAAACCGGACGTAAATACCTCTTACTCGATTCAAGTATCGCTTGGGGATTAGGCAATTTGTTGCGAAATTCAACCATCTTGATTTTAATCACGACCTTGGCCGCCTTTTTCCTTGATGGCCGCTTGGCGATCTCAGCAGGTTTGCTGTATGCCTTTATTGATTACATCAACCGCCTGTATGATCCCATCGAGGGGCTTGTCCAAACCATCACCAACGTGCAGCAATCATTAGCTGCTGGACAGCGGGTCTTTGAGTTTGCTGATCAGCCGGTTGAAAAACAACAAAGTGAGCAGCTGACTGTTACGAATGGCGATGTTTCTTTCCAACATGTGACGTTTGGCTACGACCCTGAGCAAGCGATCTTGCACGATATCAACTTTGACGTTGCCGCAGGAGAGACCATTGCTTTAGTCGGCCATACTGGTTCTGGAAAATCGAGTATTTTGAACCTGTTGTTCCGTTTTTATGATCCACAGCAGGGAAAAATCGTTGTGGATGGACAAGTGATCGCTGATTATGATCGTCATAGTTTAAGAGATTCAATGGCGATCGTCATGCAAGATCCCTATCTATTTACTGGAACGATCGCCAGCAACATCGGAATGAACGATCCAACGATCACCGAAGCGATGATTATCGATGCCTTGAAACAAGTCGGCGCTGACTACCTTTTGAGCCGTTATGAAAAAGGCATCCATCATCCAGTCGTTGAAAAAGGCAATGAGTTTTCTAGTGGAGAACGCCAGCTGATCAGTTTCGCCCGTGCGCTGGTCTTTGATCCAAAAATCTTGATTCTGGATGAAGCGACGAGCCATGTGGACACTGAAACAGAGTCCATCATTCAAAAGGCGATGACCGTCTTGCAAAAAGGACGGACGACCTTCATGATCGCTCACCGTTTGTCAACGATCAAACAAGCCGATCAAATCTTGGTCCTAGACCAAGGGAAGATCGTGGAAAGGGGAACCCATGCGAGTCTTGTCCAAGGGCAAGGAATCTATCAGCAAATGTATCAAATGCAGGCAGAACAGCTGTAATCAGCGGTGATTGCCGACAACGTTAACCGTAAAAGAAAATCCTTGAGCCTCCTGCATGGGAAGTGGCTCAAGGATTTTTAATATAATGCGAAGGTGCAGCCAATCATCTATGGGGAGTAGGAAGAGGAGGCCTTCGCTTATATATCAGTAGGAAAAGCGGCAAGGTGTTGTCGCAATTTTGCTAAGAATTGCTCGCCGATCACTGATAACGGGCGAGCGTTCTTTTTAATGAGGATGATCTCACCCTCGGACGCGTCGATCAAAGGAAGAAAAGCCAAGCCTTGGCGTTCTGGTTGGGCAACGATCCCCGAGCCGGTTCCATAAAGATCCGTCTGCTGTAATAGCTGGACCATCGTGCCTCGATCGCTGACATGCACCACTTGAGGGCTTGGAGCAAAGTCGATCAAATCTTCGGAAAAAAACGAATAGCGTTCATCTTCTTGCAAAAAGCGTACTTGTGGATAAGGGGCGAGATCTCTTAAGGAAAGCTGCCTTTTTTCTGTCAAGGGATGAGCCGCTCGCAAAAAGACATGGGGGCGAAACCGTCCCAACGCCTCGAAGGACAATTGGGCGCCTTGCAACAGTCGTTCCAACCCTGCTTGGTTTTGCTCATTTAAATAAAGGATCCCAAATTCACTTCGATATTGCTGCACGTCCGTGATTACCTTTAAGGTCGTGGTTTCTAAAAGGCGAAACTGGCGACAGTCGGGAAATTCCTGCAGCAGCTCACTGAAAATTCCAGCCGTGAAATCATAGTGCTGGCTTGCGATAGTGAAGGTTTGATTCGCTGCTTGCTTGCTGGAAAAACGTGTTTGCAGCTGCGCCACTTGACTCAAGATCGGCTGGGCATGGTCTAGAAATTCCGAGCCTTCAGCAGTCAAGCGGGCGCCTTGATTCGTACGCTCAAAAAGCTGGACCTCCAATTCTGTTTCCAACTCTTTCACGGCTTGGGAAAGACTTGGCTGCGAAAGATACAGCCGTTTGGCTGCTTCACGAAAACTTCCATGGTCAGCAATCGCTTGCACGATCCGCATTTGTTGAATATTCAATTTTTGACCTCCTTTACAAAGATTTCGACAGGGAAGGGTCCACCAATCAATAGTAGTCAGTTCTTTTACTTCTATAATAATAGAAGCTTCTTTAAAAAATAAGACGACAGTTGCTGCTTATTGCTACTTTTCAAGCGGTCATTGCAATTCCTCAGGAATAAACCAATAATCCGTTTGATTCTCTTCTGCCAGCAGTTCTTTAAAGGCTTCAGAATGATAAGCTGCCACCACTGCCTGTGCCCAATCACTATCTTTATTGGCTTCTTTTACCGTTGCCACCAGTTCATATTCTTGCAAAATGTCTTCACTTAATAGGCTTTCCTCTGCAGCGATTCCAGCACTATAAACGATGCTGCCGGGAATCACCGCATAGTCTAAATCTGCTAAGCTGCGGGGGATTTGGGCAGAATCCATCTCGACGATGTCCAGGTCATAAGGATTGTTAGTAATGTTTCTCAAAGTCGCGGCAATGGGCGCCACTTCGGAGTCAAGCTCGATCCAGCCGGCTTTTTGTAGCAGCAACAGGGCACGGGTACTATTTGACGGATCATTGGGGATCCCGATGGTATCGTTTGCTTCAATCGCTGTTAAACTGTCCTTTCTGCCAGGATACAAGCCGGCTGGAACGGTAGGAATCGGTGTGATACCCACTAAATCGGCATCCGTGTTTTCATTGAAGTTTTCTAAATAGGCGGTGTGCTGATCGACGTTTAAGTCGATCTCGCCATCGTTCAATGCAATGTCCGCTTCCAAGACCCCAGTAAAGCCAATATCCGTCACAGTATAGCCAGCTTCTTCTAAAATCGGTTTGATTCCTTTGAGAAATAGTTCACTGTAAGGCCCTGGTGTCGTCCCCAATCTGATTTCTGTTTGCTGTTCCTCGGCATTTCCCGTTACTTCTTCTTGATTGCCACAACCGGCAAATAAAACTAAGGACAATAAACCAATGCCCACACCCAATCGAATCTTTCGTTTCATAACTTTTCCTCCTTTTTTATAAAAAAAGCCTTCCCAAAGAATAGTCTTTGGGAAGGACGATCATTTCGCGGTACCACCTTCGTTTGTTTTTTGCTGAAACAAAAAACCTCAGTCAGTTCATCAAATAAACTGCATTGCGCTATCGGGCTTTCTCCGTCGGGGATTGTTCGTCCACGAATGCTCAAAGGTCATCTTCGGATCTTCTTCCTTACTCGTTTCCACCAGTTCCGAGTTCTCTTGAAAGAAAGGGGGGATCGTACTCTTCTTCTCACTGCATGTGTATGAAATTAGTAGTATCTTAGAACAAGATGAGAAAGTTGTCAATTGCTTTCGTGATAGGTGATTCCAATCACTACGCAGGTAGAAGGGGAACAAATGGACAAGGGCAAGAATAGACCTAAAAAGCAGATGAATGGTCGAAATCGCTTGGTTGGGTTAGAATCGAAACACAAAACAAAAAAAGAGGCGAGCAAATGAAATTACTTTTGATTGGACATACCGGCACACTTGGGCAGCTTTTAGCTGAAGGCTTTCAGCAGGTACCAGAGGTGGAGCTGATCACGGCTAGCCGTAGCAATGGCGATCATCAGGTCGAAATTGCGGATGCAGACAGTGTCAGCCAGCTATTTGCAGCTACTGGGAAAGTGGATGCTATTGTTTCCGCTGCGGGAAGCACAGTGTTTAAACCCTTTGAGGAATTGACGCCAGCTGATATTCAACAGTCGGTGGCTTCGAAGCTACTAGGACAAGTCAACCTTGCGTTGATTGGCCAGCATTTTCTCAATGAAGGCGGTAGTATCACACTGACTTCTGGAATTATCAAAGACGAATTTATCCCAATGGGCACGCCTTCAGCACTGGTCAATGGCGGTTTAGAAGCCTTCGTGGCATCGGCAGCTTTTGAGATCGGTCATGGGCTACGAATCAATGTAGTCAGTCCCAATGCGCTTGTGGGTTCTTGGGAAACCTTCGCCGATTCTTTCAAAGGCTTTATTCCCGTTGGTGACGCACCCGTTTTTGCAGCGTATCAAAAAGCAGTTTTTGGGATCATGACTGGCAAAACCTTCACCGTTTATTAAGAAAAGCAGAAGTAGCAAAAACCGCCAAATCACAGCTGACTTGGCGGTTTTTGTTCTGCTGAAAAAGAGGTAGCAAACAGTTAAGAAGAGAGCATTTGGATTTTCAGCTTGGGCATTTCTGCTTTGAGTTGTTGGCGAGCAAAAGCCAAGTCATTGATCCAAGAAGCAATCGCTTCTTTTTCTAAGAACAGAGGCATTCGATCATGGACTGGTTCAACAGAATCGTTCGCGGCAGTCGTTAGAATGATTGATTCAGTTTCGATCTGATCCTCTTTTTGAAGGATGCGATAAAAACCAGCGGCATAAATCACGTGATCTTGCGAAAAGAGGAACTTTTCCTTTTCATGATTCCATTCATAGAAACCAGACATCGGAAAGACACAGCGATGCTCTTGGAAAGGTTTGCGAAAAGTCGGTTTCTCTTCAACGGTCTCAGAACGCGCATTGATCATCAAATGCCCTTTTTTAAAGCCGGTAAAGCCCCATCTTGTCACACCAGCTACAACTTGTTGTTGTTGATTTGCACCGATGGTTACGACGTGATTGGAAGGGAAAACATCATTGACAGCGACAGTCTGTTGACGCTTGCGGGCTTTCGCCGCGGCTTCTTGATAATATTCTGACAATTCTCCAGTTGTTGGGTCAAATAAGTATCGGCCGCACATGGACGAGTCACTCCTTTTTTTGGATTGGCTGCTGCCTTTGTTTCAGTATAAAGATTCAAGGCGTCAAAACCAACTAACTTGCTTCACTTCTCGATTCAACAAGAAAAGGATCTTAAACATATGTAAAAAGTCAGGAGTATCGCTTGATTTGCCGGAAACCAGATAACAAAAAAAGGCAGTCACCTACTGAGGTTGACAGCCTTTTTTATTCTAGTTGGTTAGCCAATTTTTTTAACTCTCCCGCCGATTTTATTTGCGAAACGTTCAGCATCTTCTCTGCAAGTATAGGTCAATGCAATTGTTTTGTCCCGTGTTCTTTTTCCTTCGGCGGTTAGATAACCATGAAAGATTTTAATCGCATACAATAGATAAACACCTCCTTATCCTTGGTAATAATAACAAATTTACCGCTTACATTCAAGAGATATAGTAAAAGTTTATTTTTTATTAGTTATTTTATTAAGAATTTATTCAAAGGGTTTAGAAACGATTGAAGGAGTAAGGGAGGAGAGTGGAATAGGCCAATGCGCATTTGAAGGAATAAGCTCCAGGGAAAAAGAGGAATGTTTCTGAATTTCCATCAAATAAAGAAACTGGTAACTGCTTGAATTATTCTTTTGCTACGCCAATCGAATAGACCAATCCACGAGGATCAAAATGGCCGAAAGAAAACCTATGATAAAGCATAGCTGCCAAGCAGGGAATCCATCGTAAGGGATAGGGGCAAGTACGAAAAGGGAAGAGTGGTCCAAACTAAGCACCTATTTCTGTATTTTTTGATCAAAGAAAAACACCAGACCTTGTACTTTCACAAGATCTGGTGTTTCATCAGTTGCCCCGATAAACAAATCGCCCATCAAATACGGTGGCTTCAACGGTCGTTTGAAGCAATTCTTCGGCAGTCAAAGGCAAGATGTTTTGGGACAAAATACAAAGATCGGCTAAACAGCCAACTTCTAATCGCCCGATATCTTGCCGACTCAAGGCTTTAGCGGCGCCTGCGGTGTGGGCATAGAGGGCATCGGCGATGGTGATTTTTTCCTGTGGCATCAATCCGCCTGCTGGCTGGCCATTTTTTTCTTGCCGAGCAACCGCATAATACAGCGAGTCTAAAGGGGTCACGTCGATCACGACCGGCGTATCAGTCCCAAAAGCCAAGGTGGCACCTTGCTCTAGAAAGGATTGAAAAGGAAACATTTGACTGGCACGCTGAGGTCCTACTTCTTCATCGAGGGTCTCATAACCGACTAATAAATGGCTAGGCTGTACGGAGAGTACCAGTTGTTCTTGGCGAACTAGTGGCAGATCAGCGGCATCCATCACTTCCAAGTGTTCCAAGGTATTGGCTTTGCCTTTAGAAAGCGGGTGAGCAGCAGCACTTTCTTGATAAAAGAGGAGTGCTTGTCGAATCGCTTCATCACCAATGGTATGGATGCGCATCGGCCAGTCTTGCTGGTTAGCTTGTAAAATAAAGCGGCGCATCCGTTGAACATCGATCAACGGCATCCCGACATCACCAGCAAAATACGGTGTTTCATATTCCGCTTTTAAAAAAGCGGTGTGCGTACTCGTCACGCCGTCAAAAAATTGTTTGACGCCGCCCATCTGTACTTTTTCGGAGCGATAAGTACGGTAAGTTTCTTTTAGTTGCGTGATGTCTTCTCGCATGGCTGGATAAAAGACAGCGCGCAAGGTCGCTTCTGCTTCCGTCTGTCGATAAAGAGTGGGATAGACTAGATCGTCCCAGCTTTCTCCTGTCAAGGCAACATCGCCGATCGTCGTGATGCCGTATTGATTGAGCTGTTTCATATAGGTCAGAAAAGCAGCAGGGCTTTGTGCTTGGAACGACTGTAAGACCTTTGCTAAATAATGAATGGCGATCGCTTCTAAAAAGCAGCCGCTTAATTGTCCGCTGTTTTCGTCAAGTAGTGCCTCCCCGCTGATCCCTGCTGGTAAGTTCTCAGGTGTGATCCCTAAAGCAGCGATCCCTTGGCTATTCAACCAAATACTGTGGGCATCACCGGAAATCAGCATGACAGGCGTGTCGGCACAATAGTTGTCGATCGAATCTTTCGTCGGGTAGACTTGCTGACCGAAATCACTGCTGAACCAGCCGATGCCAATTTTCCATCCATGGGTGATGGGCAAGGCGGGCACTTGCTGGGCAACGGCTTCTTCTGTCACTCCCGTAAGATGGGTCAGTGCCCCTTGGTGGAGTAATGCGGAAAGATAAAAATGAACATGAGCATCAATAAAGCCTGGGATGATCATTTGTTCTTTGAGATCAATGACCTGGGTGTCTTCAGCAAGTGTTGGCAGCGCTGAAAGAGGACCCACAGCCGTGATTTTCTGGTCTTCTATCAGGAGAAAGCCCGCAAAAGTCGTTTTCGTTTTGGTATCAAAGATGTGTTCAGATTTTAGTAATAGTGACAATTATAATCCCAACTTCCATTCAAGGAAAAGGTCGTTGTAAAGCTCAACCGCTTCTTTTCCTAAGTATTCATAATGTTCCATTTGTTCCATCGCACTTGGCTCAGGGTAGAAAGCCTTGTCAGCAGTCAGTTCAGCCGGCAGCATGGCTTTTGCCGTTTCACTCGGCGTGGCATAGCCCACGTATTCGGCATTTTGTGCGGCATTTTCTGGGCGGAGCATAAAGTTGATGAAGGCGTAAGCTCCCTCAAGATTACCAACGGTTTTCGGGATCGCAAAATTGTCTGTCCAAATCGCACCGCCGTCATTGGGAACGATATAGGTGACGGCAGGATTTTCCGCCATCACATAAGCGGCATCGCCCGAATACCCGATTCCTAAAGGGGCATCGTTGTTGATCATCAAGGTTTTGATCTCGTCGGTCAAAACTGCTTTGACATTGGGACGGATACTTTCCAGCTTCTTCAAGGCTTTGGCGACCTTGGTCGGGTCTTTTTCGTTTTGGGAAAGACCGAGCGTCTGTAACGCGATTCCTAAGGTTTCGCGAGCACCATCCACCATCAATACATCATTTTTAAATGCAGGGTTCCATAAATCACTCCAGCCATGGATCGAAGAAACATCGACTTCTTCAGTATTTGCCATGATTCCGATCGTGCCCCAAAAATAGGGGATCGAATAGGTATTGTTCGGATCAAAGGCTTGATCCATCAAAAAAGGCGACAGATCTTCCGTTCCCGTCAATTTCTGATGATCTAAAGGCACTAACAGTCCTTCTTCGATCATTTTCGGAATGATCGATTCGCTAGGGAAAACCAAATCATAGCGTGAGCCGCCTTGTTTGATTTTTGTTTCCATCGCTTCGTTGGAGTCAAATGTATTATAAATCACTGAGTAACCAGTCTCAGTCTCGAATGTTTTGATCAATTCGGGGTCAATATATTCGCCCCAATTGTAAATAATCACTGTATTTTTGTCGGACGACGTTGCTGCCCCCGATTCTTTCGTTAACACCGAAGCACCGAAAAACAGCAATGCGGTGATGCCGATCACACCGCCAAAAAATACCCACAACCTTTTCAATTCATCAATTCCTTCTTTCTCTACAATTTCGTATTTCTTGAGTAGCGTAATTGATTTTTAAAGAAAAGGCAATAAAAAAATGAAGAAAAAATAAACCCGTTTCTTTCAAGACTTAGCAGGAGGAACGGCCAGGTGGCTGGGGCAGTTTCCAAACATATCATTTGTCAAATTCCCTCCTTTTGCCTAAGCTAGGGAAGTGAGAAATCAAGGGATGGAAAAACAGGAACCTCTCTTTGATGAAGAATGAATGTAAGGAGTGAAGCATCAATGGAAACACGTGCTGTCGTTATTGAAGCCTATGGTGGAAAAGACCAATTAAAAGAAGCAATGGTCCAATTACCTGAATTAAAAGCAAATCAATTATTAGTCAAAGTTGCCGCAACATCCATCAACCCAATCGATTGGAAATTAAGAGAAGGCTATTTGAAACAAATGTTTCCATGGGACTTCCCAATTATTTTAGGTTGGGATGTCGCAGGGGATATCGTAGAAATAGGTGCTGACGTGACAGAATTCAAAGTTGGTGATGCGATCTATGCCCGCCCTGAAACGACTCGTTTTGGGACGTATGCTGATTACGCCATCGTGGATGCTGAGTTAGCAGCGATCAAACCAGAAAACCAAAACTACGCAGAAGCAGCTGCAGTGCCATTAGCTGGTTTGACTGCTTACCAAGCGTTGTTTGAACACGGTCGTTTAAAAGAAGGGGAAAAAGTCTTGATCCATGCCGGAGCAGGCGGAGTTGGTACCTATGCGATCCAACTAGCAAAAGCAGCTGGCGCTTACGTCATCACGACGGCTAGTCCTCGTAACCATGAGTTATTACAAAAACTTGGTGCCGATGAGATCATCGATTACCACACGACAGATTTTGAAGAAGTCTTGCAAGACATCGATTTGGTCTTTGATACGATGGGGGGCGACACCCAGAAGAAAAGTTTCACTGTCTTGAAACCTAAGGGCCGTCTGATCTCGATTTTGAGTATTGAAGACGAAGACTTGGCAAAAGAAAAAGACATCTTCGCCAAAGCAATTTGGTTACGAACCAACGGCAAACAATTGGCAGAATTGACAGAGCTGATCGAAGCAGAAAAAGTCACCAGTGTCATCGGTGCAACCTTCCCATTGACAGCACAAGGGATTTACGATGCCCACGCATTGAGTGAGACACACCATGCGGTCGGCAAGATTGTTATTGAAAATCAAGACAATTTCATCAGTCAAGACGCAGAATAAAGGAGGCTGAACCGATGCGCTTATGGCATGAAGCACTGATCCCTGCTTTGCCTCGGCAGCAGCTGTTAGGCCAGCATCGTGAAGCAGCAGCCTTACGGGGGCTTGGCTGGGGCAAGAAGCACGCAACCGTCGATTACGTTTTTACCCATCCGCCCTATAAATTGTTTCAATACCATCAGTTAGTGCTGGATGAAATGACCCGTCGAGGTTATCGGCCAGCACCTGAATGGTACGATCCAGCGTATCGTGGCAAAAATCTTCCGCTGGAACCATTCGTTCAAGCCGTCCCTTTGTCTACGCCGATCTATCCAGAACATGATGAAGCATACTTGGAAGAATGCTTAGTGAATCTCCATAGTAAAGGGATCTATCTTTAAAGACCAAACACTTTCCTGAATTTTTGTTCGGGAAAGTGTTTTTTTGCTTTGAAATCGGAAACTTACAAAAAGTAAGCATATTGTTCGCAACTTTTTTTGTTCCTTGTTATAGTGAGAACAGAGAATCAGTAATGAGAAATGAGGAAAAGAAAATGACCATCAATCACAGAAATCTTGAATTTGGGTTAGATACGTTTGGCGATCTAGCCTTTGATGATACAACGAAAGAACGGATCAGTTATAGCGAATCGTTACGCAATATCGTGGCAGAAGGAAAATTAGCCGATGAAGTCGGCATCGATGTCATTGCCTTAGGGGAGCACCATCGGGAAGAATATTCGATCTCAAGTCCTGATACGGTACTAGCGGCTTTAGCGATGGTTACCAAAACCATCAAATTAGGTACCGGTGTAACTGTCTTGAGTTCGGATGATCCCGTGCGGGTCTACGAACGGTTTACGACCGTTGACGCGTTGTCGAACGGTCGTGCACAAATCATGCTGGGACGAGGATCTTTTACTGAATCATTCCCTCTATTTGGCTATGACTTGCAAGATTATGAAGAACTATTTGAAGAAAAAACAGCGATGTTTAGTGAACTGAGAAAAGGCAAACCATTAACCTGGGAAGGCAAGTTCACGCAATCCTTAAAAAATGCCGATGTTTTTCCAAAAATCGAGGGGCATCAACTAGATACCTATGTGGGTGTCGGTGGGACCCCTGAATCGATCATTCGTGCCGTCCGTTATGGGTTTCCTGTTATGTTAGCGATCATCGGTGGCGAACCCGCTCGTTTTGCGCCCTATGTTGATCTGTATAAAAAGGCAGCACAGCAACTGGGGCAACCGATTTTGCCAATCGGCATGCACTCCCATGGTGTGATCGCCGACACCGATGAAGAAGCCTATGAAATCGGCTGGAACTACATCAAAAAGAGCATGGACAAAATCGGTCTTGATCGCGGCTGGCCAGCCATGAGCAAAGAACGCTTTGACTTTGAAGTCGAACATGGGTCTTACTATGTAGGCAGTCCAGAAACCGTGGCGCAAAAAATTGCCCGTATGATGCCGCAAGTCGGTGTAGAACGCTTTGATCTGGTTTACGGTACTGGCGGACAGCTGCAAAAAGACCGTTTCAAAACGATTGAATTGTATGGAACCAAAGTGATTCCACGGGTGAAAGAATTGTTGGCAGCAGGTGATGGCAATGCCTAAAACCATCGGTATTTTAGGCGCAGGCAAGTTAGGCTTAGCGCTCGCAAATCTTGGTGCCCAGGCGGGCTATCGGGTCTTGATTGCTAGTACGAAGCCAGCAGAAAAAATCGCCTTGTCCGTTTCTGTGTTGGCTCCGGGAGCGATCGCAAAAAATGCCGCTGAAGTGATGACAGAAGCCCAAACGATCATTTTGGCAATCCCATTGAGTAAGTACCAACAGCTGCCAGCAGAAGCATTGGCTGGCAAGCTAGTGATCGATGCCATGAATTATTGGTGGGAAGTCGATGGCAAAGAAACAGAATACTCATCCATCGAGCAGACTTCTTCGGAACGTGTGCAACGCTATTTTTCCCAAAGTAAAGTAGTCAAAGGATTCAATCATATGGGGTACCACGATATCCAAGAGGAATCCTTGCTGACGAGAACGGCTGCTCAAGGAACTGCCAAAAAAGCCATCGCCATTGCTGGTGATGACCAAACCGCCCTTGATCAGACAGCCGAAATCGTTGCCGCTTTCGGCTTTGATCCCTTTCCTATCGGTGCTTTAGCTAATGGCATCATGTTAGAACCCGGCAGCCCTTTCTTTGGTGCCAATCAAACCAAAGAGGGATTGACGGCATTGATGAAGGAGTTTTGGAGCAGTGAGAAAGGGCAAGCGTTCCTGACGCGTTCTGCCACTGTGAATAATGAGCAGCAGGTTCCTCAGTAAAAGAGCCGCCTCAATGTACGACTGGATACGATAAAAACAACCCTCTTCTCAAAAAGAAGAGGGTTTTTTCCCATCCAGTCAAATCAGCACGTGGTCGCTAAAAAATACAATGTGATTGTTACGATTGTGATTCGTAAGCAGTGGTTGTTACGTTTACGTCTCTGCCAGACGTTCCATAGTGTACATATCAGCCTGTACCTGCTTTGTGCTCGCCTTTGACACCCACCCATGTTTGTTAAAGATCGACTAGCCAGTTGGTTTGTTGGATCTTTCCATCTAATTCTCGCAGCTGTTTGGCGGTCGCATTCAATTGCTCCGTTAGCGTTTTTGTATCGATCGTGCGCACCAGTCGAATTTCGTTGCGACCCATTCGGGGAGCTGCTTTGGTTTCATCCAGTGCTTGCGTTAGCAGTGCATGCTTACGGCGCAGCTGTTCTCGCTGTTCTAGTGCTTCCATCAGCAATAACGCACTATCTGCTACAGAGGCAGTAGCATTTTTCCGATTGATGGCTACGACTAATTCTGAATACTGTTGATTGATCTCATCGTATTCCTTGAACAATTCTGTGATACTGCGATCCAAGGTATCGCCTTCTTGGACTAACACACTACTAGAGATTTCGTTGCGCAATTGAAACAGACGATTGTTCAAATCTCGTCTTAAAAGTAACGCTTCTGCTAATTTCATTTTGGCACACTCCTTTTTACAAATGAGAAGGCTTATCTAGTTCTTATCCTAGAGAAGAACGTGACGAAAGGCAAGCAAGACGCAAAACAAGCTCTGATAGAAAAATCATAAAAAACTGAATATTCGCAATTCTTGTTGACTTCCAAAAACACCAATAGTATACTTTAAAACAATCATGAAATAGACAAAAAAACGTCATTTACCTGTTTTTTAGATAAAAAGAAAGACGATGAAGAGAAGAGTAGCTTTGGAATCTGTTAGAAGAGAACCCGGATGGTGAGAAAGGGCAGCAGAAAAAAAGTGAAGATGAACTCTGAGTGATCTGATTTGTTCACGCAAATCAGACGGAAAGCAGCCGTTATCGTGCCAAGTATCTTAGCGTACTGTTGAGGTGCCATTTGTGAGGATGGTGCGAAAAAGGGTGGTAACACGAAAATCTCGTCCCTTTGTTTGTCAAAGTTGATAAGCAAAGGGATGAGGTTTTTTCTTTTTATCGTTGAATGCGTTTTTTGCCATCATGAAAAACACTTGCGTTGGTTGCGCAATCACATAGGAGGAAGAATGGAAATGATCTGGAAGAAGCGTTTATTGGTTGCAGCAGGAGTGATTGGGTTGACCCTTTCTGGCTGCACGACAACAGGAAATACTGAGGGATCAGAGGCTGGAACTAACGGAGCGCCGAATCAAGCGATCGCGGTGAGTCTACCAGCTGAGCTGACGACTCTCGATACGACTCAAACGACGGATAAAGCAACGTTTACCATCGTCCAACATTTATTCGAAGGGCTTTACCGTTTCGATGAAAACAGTGAACCAGTTCCGGGCTTGGCAGAAGGAGTCGAAATCAGTGAAGATGGCAAAACCTATACCTTTACCTTGCGAGAGGATGCGAAGTGGAGCAATGGCGAAGCGATCACTTCGGCTGACTTTGCTTATGCGTGGAAAAAGTTAGTCGATCCAGCAACGATGGGACCTAACGCCTATTTGTTAGATAATGTAGTTAATAGTAAAGACATTCGTGAAGGCAATGCTGATATAGAAACGATTGGTCTGGAAACCCCAGATGACGCGACCTTTATCGTGCAGTTGGAGCAGCCGCAGCCTTCCTTTTTATCCTTGATTTCCATCGGCTGGTTGGCACCGCAAAATCAAGCCTTTGTTGAAGAAAAAGGCGAGACCTATGCCCGTACAAGTGAAGATTTGCTGTATTCTGGTCCCTTTACTTTAACCGATTGGCAACAGACAGGAGACGAGTGGACGCTAGTGAAAAACGACCAATACTACGATGCTGATGTCGTTCAATTGGAGGAAATCAAAGGCTCCACCATCAAAGAAGAAAATACGGGGATCCAATTGTTTGAAAGCGGCGACCTTGATTTGCAAAAAATCAGCGGGATCTACGTCCAACAATACGGGGACAATGAAGAACTAGTTACGCAAAACGATGTGGCGAACTTTTTCTTAGACTTCAATAAAACCGCCAACGATGCCTTAGCAAATGTTCATGTGCGTAAAGCGATCGCGTTGGCGATCGACAAAGAAAGTCTCGTGAATAATGTGTTGAACGATGGAGCGAAAGTTTTAAATGGATTGATCCCTACCGGCTTAGCTGCGAATCCAAATACTGGCGAAGATTTTCGAGCATATAGCGGTGATTACAACCTGTATGATTTAGAGGCTGCTAAGGAAGAGTGGGAAAAAGCCCAAGCGGAAATTGGCGAAAGTACGACGCTGCGTTTATTAGTGACAGATGATGACAATGGTCAAAAAATCGGGGAGTACTTGCAAAGCCAACTGCAAGAAAACTTGCCAGGCTTGTCGATCTCCATCAACAAACAGCCACGTGCCAGCTTGAATCAATCAAGAGCAAATAGTGATTATGAGCTTTCCGTTTCTGGTTGGATCGCTGGAAGCAGTGACATGGATATGTTCTTTATCTTATACAAAACCGGCGCTTCCTTTAACTACGGCGGCTATGTCAATGAAGAATATACGGCGTTGACGGAAGATGCGCGCACCGTTCATGCCAATGACCCCGATCAATATTTTGAAGATTACAAAGCGGCAGAAGAAATTTTATTGGAACAAGATGCTGCGCAAGTCCCTCTTTACCAAAGTGCTTCAAATTATCTGATCAAATCAAAGGTAAAAGACATCCAATTCCCAGCTTATGGCGCGCATTTCTTTTTCCGCACCGCCTATGTCAGTGAATAAGGGAAAAATAGTTGAATGAAACGCGCATGTTTATTCGATGAACATGCGCGTTTTGCAACAAAAAAAGCAGTTCAGAAAGCTGAACTGCTAAATGCGGAAGATGGGAGTTGAACCCACACGAGATAAACTCACACGCGCCTGAAGCGTGCGCGTCTGCCATTCCGCCACTTCCGCATAAGATAAAGATAATCCTTTCTAGGAAGAAATGCAAGTCCAATCTCACAAAAAGGAGCCCGCCAGCGGGGACTGGCGGGAAGGAGTAAAAATGAAAA
>NZ_JACVUH010000010.1:0-129645 GCF_016516865.1 Enterococcus sp. S53 | reverse complement strand
CTAAGAGCAATGATGCCAACGGAAAAATTTACTTCGATGCAATCGACTATGACCAAGCTGGCACATACAAGTATACGATTCGTGAAGTCGCAGGAACAGATAGCACGATCACTTATGATGACACAGTCTATCATGTAACCGTAAATGTGGAGGATCAAGCGGGGCAATTAGTGGCAAGTCCAGTGTACCAAGAATCGATTATTTTCAAGAATACTTATGTATCATCAAAACTTGGGAAAGTAACTCTGAAAAAAGTAGACAGCGAAACAGGAAAACTACTGGCAAATGCAGAGTTTGAGCTGCAAGATTCGAAAGGAAATATTGTACAGAAAAAAATAGTTACAAATAAAGATGGAAAAGTTGAGATAAGCAATTTAGACATAGGAGAATATCAGTTAGTTGAAACTAAAGCGCCAGATGGATATCAAATCGATAAAACCCCTATCAAATTTTCAATAAATGATCGTTCAATTAAAGCAACCAGGGAAAAAGTGTTGGAGAAAGAAAATAAAAGAATAAAAAAATCAAATAGTGATGCTCTGCCTAAGACAGGAGAAACTGTAGATCAACGATATATACTCGTTGGATTGTTCTGTATCATTTGTTTCATCTTTTTAATAATACTAAAAAATAAAAAGGTCAAGAAACAGTCTTAATTTTGCTTACTATGAATGAGAAAAAAGAACTATCAAAATAAGATTAGCCATATCAACAAAAGGAGCTGGATTCCCCAGCTCCTTTTATAATTGCTTTATACAGCTCAAAAAGTGGTGATAGTCACTTTTTTGCAGGATTGCTTGTTGAATATCTTCACGATCCATCAACTCTAATAAAAGACTATAGATTTCTTCGGTATCTTCATATTCGTCTTTTTGAATCGCAAAGAGAAAGACAAATTTAACCAAATCACCATTTCCCCAATCAACACCATCAGGAATGATCGCCACTGAAACGGCTGAGCGTTTTGCCATCAATGTCATGGGATGGGGGATAGCAAGCCACTCGTTAATATTGGTCTGATTGATTGCTTCTCGTTTTTTCACACTATCATAAAAATCTTGGGGCACAAAATCTTTTTGGTACAATTGCTGCGCCATTTTCTTTAGTAAGGTTTCTTTATCTGCATGATTTTCATGAAGAAAAAATGCTTTATGAAACAATGAATAGATGCCGTCTTTTGTTTCGCTGAGCGTTTCAATGAACGGTTCGATTTTGTCAATTTCTTTATCTAGCTTGGCCATGTTGATATAAATAGAAGGAACCGAGAACTGTTCTAATGGAACGGTTGTGATCACAAAATCAATCGCAGAAAGATCACATTGTTGTAGCTCGACGTAAGAAAAGCGATCAACGACTTCGATCGTTTCTTGATAGTGCTTGATAATTTTTGCTTCAATAATACGACTCATGGCTCGACCAGTTCCGCAAACAAGGATGACGCGATGTTTATGATGATTTCTGATAGAACTCCTTTCCATAGCACCTGCGATGTGCAAAGCGATATAGCCGATCTCATCAGGAGAAAAATAAAAACCGTGTTTCAGGCTTACCGTTTCTAAATGGGTCAAACATAAATCATAAGCCTGTGGAAAAGATTTTCTGATCGTTGCCAGCAGTGGATTGCTACGACGTGCATCCATTAGATTCATATTGATAAAGCCCTCAATATGAGATGTCAGATCTTCTATTAGCATCTTGTCTGTTTCTAATGCATAGTTTGACGTCTGTTTGATCGCAGTCAATAATTCTTCCACAATGGCTTTCGCAGTTTTCGTGGAAGAATCGCTTGCATCACCTGTTTCAACTAAACGTGGTGCATTCATCGCGAGATAGTAAATGAAGTATTGTTTTTCTCCAGCAGTCAATTGTATATCAAATACATGATCGATTTCTTCTAAGAAGTGACCTACAACTTTCTGGGCGTCTTTTTTGAGCGCGGGCACATGCAAGGGAAATTCGTTGATCTGATGACCGGCTATAAAGCGACTGATTGCTAAAGCAAAATGAGAAAGAATGTTTTTGTGATAGTAATCAGAGTCTAATAAGTCTAAGGGTGCCAGATGATTTAATGACAATTCTTGCAAGCGGGTCAGATCAATCGTATCAAACAACTCAAGTTCCATTTCCGTGAAGCCGACCAAATACTCTTGGAGATCTTTTTCAATCAACAGATCACTGATTGCTTGGCGTTTAGCGAATTCGTTACCCAAGACTTCAAAGCCAATATTTGGACGATTTACTATTTTTAATTGATAGGTCGCTAAATTGTCTCGAGCCGTTTTTAAGTATGAGTAAAAGGTGTTTTTACTAATAAATAATCGATCAAGAAAATCATCTAAGGATAAAGGGTTTTCATTCTTAAATAAAAGGAAAAGTAGATAGGCTTGTCGTTCTTCACTCGTAGTTAGAAAAGACTCGGTAGTCGACATACTTTCAGTCCACCAGTCATGAAATTGTTCTTTTGAACCAATAGATAACAAATAGCCTTGCCCTCGAATCAACTTGATGGAGGCACCCACATTTGTTAACAAATCATTCAAATTTGCAATGTCGGTCCGAACCGTTCGCTCAGAAATCGAGAAGCTTTTCGTTAACTCCTTCATTGGTAGCGGCGCCGTTTGTCTAGTTAATACTTCCATTAGATCATCTAATCGTTGATAAGCAAGTTTTGACACTTGTTTCACCTCCGTGCTCTTTCTCATCATACAATAGAAAGAATAAGAATGAAATGCTTCACCAGTACCGAAAATTTCCAGAAGAGTTGGCAATCATTTTGGAAAACGCTTTACTAATGATTGCCACTTGAATTGGAAATTTGTTGTGTTTACATCATGAATCAGAAACCGTAAATTAAACGTGTACAGAAAATAAACCACAGGAATTACGCTAATGGTTTCATAATAAAGGAAAGGAGCAGATGAGATGGATTTTCAGGAAAAAAATATTCTCTTGAATGTGGCTGTTACATCAAAAGAAGAACTGTTTCACGTAATTGCGCATTATGCCTACGAATCAGGGATCGTTACCAATGCAGCAGATACATGTGCGGCATTCATTGAACGAGAAGCACAATATTCAACCGGCTTACAAGAAGGCTTTGCTATTCCACATGCAAAAGCTGAACCGGTTTTGGAACCGACCGTTTTGTTTATTCGTTTAGAGCAAGCCATCGAATGGGAAACCTTCGATGATTCGGCAGTCAAAAATGTGTTTGCTTTGATGGTTCCTAAAAAAGATGAAGGAACGGTGCATCTGCAAATGTTGAGTCGCCTAGCAACTGCATTGCTTGAAGAGACATTCATTCAGCAGATTCAACAATCAGAAGACAAAGCTTATTTAGCAGAATTGATCAAAAAGGAAATGATGGGAGAGAAAATTGTATGAAAATAGTAGGAATTTCCGCCTGTCCAGCAGGATTGGCACATACACCGATGGCGGCAAAAGCTTTAGAAAAAGCTGGTGCGAAACTTGGCTATGAGGTCAAGATCGAACAGCAAGGCTCGTTAGGGCAAGTCAATGAGATCACTGCAGCCGAAGCAAAAGAAGCAGATTTCTTGCTTTTAGCGACTGACCAAAAAGTTGTTGGGATGGAACGGTTTGAAGGAAAACCGCAAATTCGAGTAAATATCAATACGTGTATCAAAGCACCGGAAGCGGTGCTGAAGAAATGTGTCGCTGCTGTTGAACAAAGAAACGCAAACTAAAGGAAAGAGGCAAGGATGATGAAAAGAGTTCTAGCAGATTTAAAAGGCCACTTGATGAGTGGAATTAGTTTTGTACTGCCATTGATTATTGGTGCTTCACTGGTTGTTGCCATTCCGAAAATGATTGCTCTTGGTATGGGAATCACAAGCTTAGATCCATATGCTGACACGGAAGGCTTTAAACATGCGCTTTATTTGATTGAACAAGTAGGGTGGACAGGAATCGGCTTGATCAATACTGTCTTGGCTGGTTTTATCGCGTATTCTGTTGGAGATAAGGCTGCGCTAGGTGCCGGCTTTATCGGTGGCGCGGTCGCTTCTAGTACCAATGCTGGGTTTTTAGGGGCAGTTATTGCTGGGTTCTTAGCAGGATACTTAGTGAAGTGGGCGAAAGAACATATCAAATTACCGGAGTCGTTTGCTGGTGTGATGCCGCTGGTAATTTTACCCTTGATTGCTACATTGTCCGTAGCAATCGTCATGGGTGCTTTACTCTCTGAGCCATTGGCGTGGATCAATACTAGTTTGGTTGAATGGATCCGAACCATGATTGAAAATGACGTTAACAAAATTTTACTGGCAGTCATCATGGGGGCAATGATTGGCTCTGACTTAGGGGGACCTGTAAACAAAGCTGCTTGGATGGCAGGAAATGTGTTACTAGCGGAAGGAGTCTATTTACCAGCAATCATCGTGAACGTTGCGATTTGTGCGGTACCATTTGGATATGCCTTAGCAACTTTGTTCCACAAAAATCGATTCAACAAAGAGCTACTGGATGCTGGGCGTAATAACTTTATTATGGGGTTCATCGGAATCACAGAAGGAGCAATTCCTTTTACATTAGTCAATCCATTACGGCTTGTGCCGATCAACATGTTGGGAGGTGCAATCGCTTCTGGTTTGGGGATCGCATTAGGAATGTATGACAAAATGCCGCCAGTTGGGGGAATCTACGGCTTCTTCACTGTTGGAAACGGTTGGGCGTATTTGATTGGACTATTTGCAGGAGCAGCCTTCATCGGTTTTGTTGCGCCTTTATTCGTGAATTTCAATAAGCAAGAAGAACAAACAGAAGATATTGCCCTCGATGATATTGAAGTGAGCTTTGAAAATTAAGCAACAAGGCTGATTAGCTAAATAGTAGCAAAAGAAAAGGCACGAGCAGGTGATTTTTCAAGAACGTTTTAAGGTATCTGACAAGGACAAGACTTGGGGAAGAAAACAAGAGTATTTGAAGAGAAACGATTTTCAAAATTCGAAGCATTCATGTAAGGATCAAATTACGCGTACTAGATGGTAAAAAAATTGAGAAAAATTAATAGGCACGAACGACACCCATCGTTACGTGCCTTTTTTAATCACGGGAGAGGAATGATTGAATGAAAAAAACAGTACATGTCGTACCCCACAGTCATTGGGATCGCGAATGGTATTTTACGACGAGTCGCTCGAAAATCTATTTGATGCACGATCTAAAAAACGTCATTGAACAACTAGAAAAGGATGATCCTTATGAAAGTTTCATTTTAGATGGACAGGCTTCTCTGTTAGATGATTACTTGAAATGGCGCCCACAGGACAAAGAAAGGATTCAACAACTTGTTCAACAAGGGAAATTGATCATTGGCCCATGGTACACACAAACCGATCAATTAGTGATCTCGGGAGAAAGCATTGTTCGAAATATGTTATATGGCATGAAAATTTGTGAAGCATTCGGAACCTACATGAATGTCGGCTATGTGCCAGATTCTTTCGGACAAGCAGCTAGTATGCCACAAATCTATCGAGAGTTTGGTATCACTGACACGATGTTTTGGCGCGGTGTCAGTGATGACGATGTTAAACACACAGAGTACAAATGGCGTGGAGAAGATGGTTCTGTGGTCAATGTTTACCAGATCCCAAGTGGGTACTACATTGGCGGTGCCATTCCTGAACGAGAAGCAGAATTAGCAGAGTTCTTACATCAAGAACCGTTTAAAACGACTTGGGGACGCAGTGCAACGGACCAAGTGTATTTTCCAAATGGTTTCGACCAAGCACCAGTTAGAGAAAATCTTCCAGAATTAGTTGATCGAATGAATCAACTGTATCAGGATGAGTATGAGTTACAATTTTCAACGATTGAAAAATACATTGCTGCGGTCAAAGCACGACATCCTGAGTTGGAAGAAATCGCTGGTGAACTGATCAACGGCAAATTGATGCGAATCCACAAAACGATTTTTTCTTCACGTCCTGATTTGAAGGCGATGAACACTCAGATCCAACATTACTTAGTCAATGTCATGGAGCCTATCTTAACAATGGCTATGCAATTAGGATTTGAGTACCCTGTGGAAACAGTCATAGAGATTTGGAAGTTAATGTTTGAAAATGCGGCGCATGATTCGATTGGTTCTTGTGTTTCTGATACGACCAACGAAGATATCTATATGCGCTATAAGCAAGCGCGAGATATTTCCATGAATCTTGTCGAATTGACGTTACGACAGATTTCTACTGCAATCAACAACCCACAAGCAAAAGAAATTACTTTTACGCTTTTCAATACCTATGACACAAAACGTAATGGGGTGATCGAAGCAGAGGTCTATTTGCCGCAAAAAGAATTTGCGATCCTTGACCAGTCAGGACAGGCGTTACCTTATACGATTTTAGAGCTTACCGACCAAACGGAGTATGTGTTGAATCAGGGGAACATATTAGATCCAGTCAAGGAGATCTATTTGCCGGAGAAAGTCTATAAAGCAAAGATTGCCATAGAAACGACTGACGTGCCGAGTATGGGGTATACCCAGCTGACAATTGATTTAAAAGGTGATACAAGCGCACCATTGCAAGAGATTACAACCAATACGATCGAAAATGAGTACTATCAGATCATTGTTAATAGCAATGGCTCGTTGGATATTCTAGATAAAACCAATCAGGTGCTTTATCAAAATCAAGGGATCATTGAAGAAAATGGCGACGATGGTGATTCATTCAATTATTCACCACCTGTGAAAGATTTTGTGATTTCATCAATTGATGCGCAACCAACGATCTCGATTCAGCAATCAGCAATCTACCAAAAGATTGATGTGGCATTCACGCTGAGGGTTCCGAAGGATTTAGCTGAACGTGCAGAAAAGAAGGCCTCGGCTTCACTGCCGATCCAATTGACGATCGTGTTGAAAAAAAAATCGCAACAAATTGATTTCAACTTAACGGTTGAAAACCAACAAGTGGATAGTCATCGGGTATGTGTGCTATTTGATACCGGAATTGCCTCGAAATTTTCGCTGGCTGACCAACAGTTTGGCACGTTGCAGCGTCCGGTTGTTTTTGAAAAAGAAATGGCTCTTTGGGAAGCTAATAAAGAGCAATGGAATGAGAAGCCGATCGCCATAGAAACTTGTCAATCGTTTGTCGGTTTATTCGATGCGTCCCATGGCGTAGCAGTCATGCCTCAGGGGGTACGTGAATATGAGATAGTGGGGGGAGCGTTTGATACGATTCGCTTAACGATTTTCCGAACCTATGGCTTCATGGGGAAAGAGAATCTACTGTATCGACCAGGGCGTGCTTCAGGAGAATCAGTGATTGCGACACCAGCTGCGCAGTGCCACAAAACGATGCATTTTGATTTCTCTGTTGCTTACTTTGCTCAAGGATATGATCAAGCAAATGTTGCACAACGTGCCAAACAAGCAGTAACACCGATCACGCTTTATCAAACCGCAGAATTCCTGAATTCCCGCTTGATTTTTACTCTAGGACCGGTTGAACCAACCTTACCGGCAAACTTTAGTCTTTTTGAGATCAATGGCAATTTGACCCTGAGTGTATTGAAAAAAGCCGAAGATCGTCCAGGTTATATTTTGCGTCTATACAATGGGCTTTTAGATGAAGGTGGATACGCGACGATCACATTCAACCATCAAGTGAACGCAGTAGAAACAGTCGATTTAAAAGAAGCTACAAAAGAAGCACTTGTTGTGGAAAAGAATGTAGTTACTCTTGAAAAGATAGGCCATGCAAAATTTGTGACATTGTATGTAGAGTAATTGCCAGTGATCGAGAGTAAGGATATCCAAATGCAGAGTTGAAGAAAATTCATAGTTAAAAGGTCAACCTCCCGTATACATTCTAACTAGATGTGTACGGGAGGTATGTTTTATTTTCGACTATTTTTAGCAGTTTTTTGTTGAGAGTCTATCAATTCATAGCAATGACAGGTAAAGAATTTTCTCAGCAACAGCTTTTCCTAAAAATTCCCCTCCAGTTTGAGAAAAATGCAGATGATCCCCCGAATCAAATGCAGAAGCTAATCTCGTTTTATCAGAAGGATCTCTTACCATATCATTGATATCGATCGTATTTTCTTGCGTCATTAACCATTGATTAAACGTAGTTCGGATAGCTTCTTTTTCCTCGGTCCAACTCGGCTTTCCTTGATTGTAAGAATAGTTAAAAGGGGGAAGCGTGAGGGGAACAAACGGAATGTCTGCTTTATTTGCCAGATTTATTAGAACTTTGTAGTGTTGGATCAACTCCTCTGAGGTAGGTAATTCTGAAAGCGGTGAGCCTGTTCCTGGATGAAATAAGTCATTTAACCCAATCAATGAAACGATCAAATCTGGCTTTTGATCCACGACATCTGCTTGGAACCTGTTTATTCCTGCAACGCCAAAGCTGTCTTTCCAACGAGAAATTCCTGAACCAGCACATGTCAGACGATTACCTGATATGCCAGCGTTAAAGCTTGTTGCAACCAGACCACATTTGTTTAGATTGTCGATGACACTATCACTAAAATATCCTTGATTCGTCAAAGAGTCGCCGAAAAAAGCAATGACTTTTGCATCAACTTTCGTTTCTAGAGCCACTGAAGTAATCCCAAAAATAAAGTTATTGGTTTCTCTTATATTCGAATGGACTACTTGATCAGACAGTAAGTTTGCCGAGGAAGATACGCGATTGATCTCGTTAGAAAATAATGCCTCTATCAGAATATCGGCTCCTTTGGTTACTGAAAAATCAATGTCATCTGTCCATAAAGTGGCCCCAGCTGGGACAATGAATTGTGGTCGATTATCTAAGGTAATAATACTAGATTGTTGGTTTCCCGGATTACTACTGATTTTTATCGACTCTACGTTTAAATCAAAAGAATCATAGCGGTTACAAAGTTCAAGTGCTAATCGTTTTCCAGAAAGCGGCTGCTTGATTCTCAAACGTAATTTACGTCCATTAGGAGAAAAGTTTAGTACTTGGTAATTAGAAAATACTTGATGCCAAATTATTTTTTTCATCATATATCACCTTATAGTTCATCTGCAGCGTTCATTTTATCATTGAAACCAAAAAGCCAAGTCAAAAGAAAGGATAGCAAAAATGTTCCTATATGAGAGAGTAGATAAGCATAGAAATTTTTATCGATCCCTGCAACCGGGTTGATAAAAGAGGCAAAGCCTATAACCCCACCTGCGAATCCATAGTTGACCAAGTGAAGGAAGCCTGCTAGAGCACCACCAAAAATATTTGAAAGGGTCACGAGATAGAAAACTTTTTTGTATTTTAGTAGAATACCATAGATTGCCGGTTCGCCAACACCGCATATTTGTGAAAGAGTGGCAGCAAAGGCAACTTGTTTTAGTTGAGCTTTTTTTGTTTTTAATGCAATCGAGCATGTTGCACCCGCAATACCCATCATCAATACAGACGAGAAGGCATTCATCATACTAAATCCGTTGACAGTTAAATCGTTGACGATGATCGGAATCAATGGCCAGTGCATGCCGAAGACCACTAAGACTGGAAAAAGTGCGCAATAGACTGCTCCACCAATAATCGTATTAAAGTCAAAAATGGTAGTGATTCCGAATGCTAGCCCATCACTAATAATCGTTATGATTGGTCCGATGATAAGAAGAACGGCTAAGCTTAGTACTAGAACTTCTACGATTGGTGACACAATGGAAGAAATCACGAGAGGAACAATTTTCTTTAAAAACTTTTCAACATACGTTGCTAACCAAGCAGCGACCAGAATAGGGAAAACCGAAGCTGTATAATTCATAATGGGGAATTCTATGCCAAAAATAGCGACCTTCGCAGCTGTACTTGAAGCAATAGTGACTATATTTGGATGAATGAGTATCGCACCCACGACTGCCAGAACAATAGGGTTCACCTTTAATTTTTGAGCCGCAGTAAAACCTAAGATAACAGGCAAAAAATAAAAAATGCCATCTGCAATCGTGCTAATCAATAGATAAGATTGCGAACCATCTTGTAATAAACCAAAAGTCACCAATGAAGCCTGTAATCCTTTGATTATTCCAGCTCCTGCAAGAAGACCGATGACGGGCATCATTGAACCTGTAATTATGCCAATAAACTGATTGAAGCCATTTTGAAATAGCTGAAGAAAATCACTATTGAAATCATTTTCCACCACTCCTTCTGTAGATTCAAAGGCTTGATCATAGTCTAATTGGCGCGTCACTTCCTCGTAAATAGCATTTACCTTGTTTCCAACAACCACCTGATATTGTCCTTGGGCTTCTACGACGCCCATTACACCATCCAACTCTTTTATCTTATTTGTATCGGCTTTCTCTTTGTCCACTAGATAGAAACGAACACGTGTAATGCAGTGGATTACATTTTTGATATTATGTTTTCCACCAACGTACTCAATCATGTACTCTGCTAACTGTTTGTCACTCATACTAAAACCTCCTCATTTCTTTATTTCTTTTAACCGGTTACGCTCATTTTAAATTTGTTTAAACAAATAATCAAGTATTTGTTTAAACAAATTTAAGTTTTTTGTATAGGTAGAATGATATCATGCTATAATTAACTGAAAGAGTGAGGTGAAACTATGGTGAACAAGTTTCGGGATATATATGACACTTTGAAAAATGAAATTAATGAGGGACTCTATAACGATACAATGGTTTTACCGACCGAAATGGCGTTAATTGAGCGATTTGGTACTAGCAGAAATACAGTTCGCCGAGCGATTCAACTGCTTAATGAAGATGGATTGGTTTATAGTGTGAAAGGAAGAGGGGTAGTGATTCTTGAAAGAATCGAGATTGACAAGAAGTCATTCAAGGTAGGAAATTTTCAAGGATTGAAGGCACTATCCTCAGATACTGAGGTCGAAAAAAAAACAATTGTGCAAGAATTTCGCGAGTTGACTGTTGATGATTCACTAGCAAAAAAAATTTCATTTCCGGTTGGTGAAAGAGTATACCTTGTGAAACGATTACGAATCATTAATGGGAAAGCGATGATGTCAGATACGAGTTATTTCAAAAAAAGTATCGTTAAGGGACTTAATGAGAAAATCATAGCCGGATCAATCTACGACCATATCAAACAAAACTTAGATTTTAAAATCGCTGCATCAAAGTCCATTATGAAAGTTGAGTCTGCAAAAGATTCTGACTTTAAAGAATTAGCTTTAGGAAAAAATAATTGTGTGGGGATACTGGAAAATGCGGTCTATAATGATATGGGAAAATTATTTGAATATACGACCATCAGGTATATACCTAACGAGTACGCACTCATTTCATTTGATCAGACGTAAATATTGATTTAGCAAAATAACTTGAAGGAATTTAGCAAGCGGGAAAAAGATAGTGAAAACAATAAGGTGATCGCTAGTATACTGTCTGTATATTTCCGTTTTCTATTGTGGTTGCACAAAGCGACTACTTACCATTTTTCCAAATTGAAAATGAAATTAAACTTTCTAAAGAAATGACCGAACCAAAAGCAAAAGACAGGAGAATATCATGAAAATTAGAGCCGCAGCATTGTCTGATCATAAAGAACTAGCTCATTTGTCGAAAGTACTAGGCTATCCAATCGAAGAAGAAGTATTGATCGAGGGTTTAAAGAGGATCATAGCTGAGGAGGACCATCTCTTGCTTGTTGCCGAAATAAAGGGTAAAGCAGTTGGGATGATTGAAGCACAGCCGTATTCAACAGTTTATTCTGCTGGGCAATTTTTTAATGTCCTAGGTTTGGTAGTGGATGATCAAGTGCAAAAGCAAGGGGTTGGGGGGGAACTACTGTCGGCAATTGAAGAAGAAGCCCGACAGCGAGGAATGCAAGGCATTCGATTAAATTCGAATGTCAAACGCCATGCTGCCCACAGGTTTTATGAAAACCATGGCTACCACAGCAGTCATGAACAGAAACGGTTTATCAAGGAATTATAAAAATGAAAAGACGCTGGAGTGTCGTTTGTCACTCCTCCAGCGTCTTTTTTTGTATTCACTTTAATTGGTTCAAAAGACTAATATTTATGGAATCAATGCCAACAACAGTCGTTTAATCTCCTCATAAACCTCTCCGGTTTCCGGCGTCACACGCTGACGATTCTGAATGATAAAAAGATCACGATAGCGGTACTCTGGATCAAGTTCCTGCCACGGCAACTCTTCTGGTAATGAAAGTTTCGAGATGATCGATTTGCCGATGTTTTGTTTTAGTAGGGACAAAATCACTTCGCTGTTATTGGCTTTGATGATTTGCGGATGCAGGTGCTGTGCGTACAGATAGGTTTCGTTAATGTAATACATCCCCGAGTCGTTTTCTCGCAAGACCCAAAAATCAGAAGCGAGGTTGCCTGCTAACACCAATTCATCACGATAAACGAATTCTTTTTGGATCAACGGCGAAACGATTGATTTTTCTATCAGGCCAATATGGGCTTTGTTTGATTCGACGGCATCGATCACTTCTTGGGAATTCATGATTTTGATTTCAAAGGCAAACGTTGGAAATTCTGCAATCAGCTGCGCCATGATGCTGGGCAGTAAGTAAACAGCGGTGGTATTCGAACAAGCGAGCACACACTCTGTTTTAAAATTTTTGGCGTCTTTGGCTTGCGAAAAAATAGTGGACAATGAGCGGAGAGACTCGACCACACGAGGATACAAAAACTCCGCTTGGCTGGTGGGTAAAATCAATTGTTTTCCTTTACGTTCAAAAAGTTTGAAGCCAAGTTCCGCCTCTAATCGTTGGATTTGCAAAGAGATCGTTGGCTGAGTTTTATAGAGCTGTTTTGCGGCAAGACTAAAGTTTCTCGTTTCATAAACAACAATGAAGGTTTTGAGCAATTCAATCATTTTGCGGACTCCTTTATTATTAATAAAATTTATAATTAGTATTTAAAAGTACAATTTTACAAATAGTTATCAGGTGATTATAGTATAAGTGTAGAGAAAAAAGAAAGCAAATTTAATTGAAATTTTCATACGTTTAGAAAGGATGAGTTGATGAAAACATCGATCCAGCATTTTTTACATTCATTGCCAATCCCGATTTGTGGCTTGATTTTAGGCACTGTGTCTTTGGGGAATTTATTGTATTCAGAAGGAATGGAGACGGTTGGAAATGGGTTTTGCACCCTTGGTATTTTCATCATGGGGCTCTTCCTTCTGAAAGTATGCTTTACATTTAAGCACACGATGTCAGAGTTACAAAACCCAATCGTTGCTTCGGTGGCGCCAACCTTTACAATGGCGCTGATGGTGATTTCCACTGTTTTTGAACGGGTCATTCCCGATGCAGTGGTGAATGATCTGCTCTGGTGGGGGGCTATCGGCTTACATTTTGCTTTAATGATCTATTTTGTTGTCGTGCATATTTTGCCTGTCGACCTTTCGCTGGAATACATTTATCCAAGCTGGTTTATTACCTTCGTCGGGATTGGCGTCATTCCCAATACTTCTGCGGTCTTTTTTAAAGAGCTAGGAGAAGTGATCGTCTGGATCGCATTGGTATTGTATTTTGCGCTTTTGCCGATTATTTTAAAGCGAATCGTCCATCAAAAGCTGACGGAACGGGCGGCAGTTCCGTTGATCACGATTTTAACAGCGCCAGGTTCTCTTTGCTTAGCAGGTTACCTTTCCGTATTTGAACAAGGCTCTGCTTGGTTTGTCGCCTTTATGCTGTTATTGTCACAAACGATTTATTTCTGTGTCGTCGCTTATATGAAAAACATGTTGGCAGTCGGGTTTTACCCAAGCTATGCGGCATTTACGTTTCCTCTTGTGATCTCGGCGACTGCTATGTTCAAATCAGCACTGTTTTTTGCGAATCACTCGTTAATATTTGGGTTTCTACAAGCCTTAACGATTATTGAAACAAGCTTTGCCGTGATTGTCGTCTGCTATGTGTTAGGAAAATACGCTGTTCATTTGTATCAGCAAACCAAAGCGCTGATTGCCGGTCATAGTTATTAAGAAAATGCGTACTCTACGGAAAATAGTACAAGTATTTGAAAAGAAAGGGAAGGGATCGCACATGAAAAGTACAAGCAGAAAAGTTGTCGTTGTCGGAACAGGTTTCGTTGGAACGAGCATTGCGTATTCCATGATCAATCAAGGACTGATCAATGAGTTAGTCTTGATCGATGTCAATCGGGACAAAGCAGAAGGAGAAGCCCTCGATTTGTTAGACGGTATGTCATGGGGGCAAGAAAACATCAAAGTCTGGGCGGGAGAGTACTCGGAATGTAAAGATGCTGATATCGTCGTTATTACCGCAGGGGTCAACCAAAAGCCAGGACAAACTCGGCTTGAATTGATCGATGTGAACGCCGAAATTATGGCAAGCGTCACAAAACAAGTGATGGCTTCAGGCTTTGATGGCGTGCTTGTCATCGCTTCAAACCCAGTCGATGTCTTAACTTATCAAGCATGGCGTGTGTCAGGGTTGCCAGCCAATCGTGTCGTTGGTACGGGAACGACCCTCGATACCACAAGACTTCGAAAAGAAGTGGCGGCAAAATTAGCCATCGATCCACGGAATATTCATGGGTATATCATTGGGGAACATGGTGATTCAGAAGTCGCTGTCTGGTCCCATACAACGATCGGTGGGCAACCGATCGTAGAATTGATCAAGCAAAAGGATCGTTTGACCGTTGCCGATCTAGCGGTTCTTTCTGAACGAGTAAAAAATGCCGCCTATGAAATCATCGATCGAAAACAAGCAACTTTTTACGGAATAGGGATGAGTGTCGCAAGAATCGTTCGAGCGATCTTAAATGATGAGCAAGCGATTCTACCGGTTTCTTCCTACCTTGATGGAGAATATGGCATCAACGATTTATTCACAGGGGTTCCTGCAGTTGTGGACCAAAACGGTGTTCGCGAAATTATTGAATTGACGCTTACTCCTGAGGAAAAACGGCAGTTTGATACTTCGTGTCATCAGTTACGAGCAGTAATTTCCACAATTGGACAAAGCAAAGTCAGCTGATCTCTAGAACACCAGTAATGAAATCCTCGGGTTCGTTTTTGCCAAAGCATGGTTCGACTATTTACGGTCGGCCATGCTTTTTTTACATCTAGCCAAGAATGTTAAAAGGAAATGGCTTATTTTACGCGAAGCACCCAGTATTCAACTCTCTTTTTTCTTACTCCTTTAGAAAAAAACAGCCTCAGTGAATGACAGAAAAAGAATGATCGATCAACCTTACAAACTTTCCGAGTTGTAAAAAGTGACAAAGTGTCACCTTGTGTGGTATTCTTCAAAAAGTGACACTTTGTCAACATTTGGAAAACAGGAGGAAAGAGCAATGTTTCTGGCTATAAAAGAAATGCGTTATTCAAAATTAAGATATGGGCTGATCGTAGGAATCATGTTTTTGATCGCCTATGTTGTTTTTATATTGTCTGGCTTAGCAACCGGACTTAACTGGGATTTTAAAAAGGCCATCGTCGACTGGGATTCATCCGCGATCGTTTTATCAGAAGATGCGAATGACACATTTGCGGCTTCGCAATTGACGAGAGGGGATGTAGACCGTGTAGCAGGGACCCAAAAAGCCCCGATTGGTTTATACAGCAGTGTCATCACGGTCAACGATGAACAAGTCAATGTGACTGTTTTTGGTACACAAGACGATGCGTTCTTGTTACCAGAAGTTTTAGAAGGCAAGTCATTTTCAAAAGAAAATGAGATCACGATTTCAGAAAACTTAGCAGAAGAAGGTATCAAGGTCGGGGATCAAGTGAAAATCGGGCGTTCAGATGAAACCTTCAAAGTCGTTGGGATCACCCCAGAAACGTCTTATACGGTGTCACCAGTGATTTATACTTCCCTCGATACTTGGACAAAAATGAAGTTTGCTAATCAACCATTTGCATCTGAAAAGGAGCAGCCAATCAATATCATTGTGACCAAATCAAGTGAGCCAAAAGTCGATAACCAAGAAGGAACACCGCTCAAAGTGTTGGCAACGGAAGACTTTATTGAAAAGCTTCCTGGATTTTCTGCCCAAAACTTGACCTTAAACGCCATGATCTACTTCTTGTTTGTTGTTGCAACGGCAATCGTGGGAATTTTCATGTATGTGATCACCCTACAAAAAACGGCGATTTTTGGTGTGATGAAAGCCCAAGGGATTCGGACCAGCTTTATTGCTAAATCAATTATTGCGCAAGCATTTATGGTCGGTGTGATCGGGGTAGCCCTAGCCTTTGCGGCGGCATACGGCACCAGTTTATTTTTACCAGATGCCATGCCATTTTTCTTTGAATTAAAGCAATGGCTGCTTTATAGCGGCATCTTGATTCTCGTGGCAGTTCTAGGCGGCTTATTCTCCATTCGGACGGTCACAAAAGTCGATCCAATCACGGCAATAGGAGGGTAACAAAGATGAAAGACATTTTAGTAATGAAGGATATTATAAAAAAATTTGGCAAGCAACATACGGAAGTAACGGCATTAAAAGGACTGAATTTTCATGTTCAAGAAGGGGAGTTTGTCAGTATCATCGGCCCTTCTGGTTCAGGGAAAAGTACCTTTTTGACCATCGCTGGCGGCTTACAAAGTCCAACATCTGGAGAGATCATCATCAACCAGGTGAACTTTTCCCAATTAAATGAAAAGCAACGAGGGAAGTTGCGTTTTAAAGAGATTGGGTTTATCTTGCAAAGCTCGAATTTGATCCCTTTTCTAACGGTAAAGGAACAATTTTATTTGGTCGACAAAGTTTCAGGAAAAGCCAAGGAAAAGGAACGGATTGATGAATTGCTTGCTTCATTAGATATTCTCGACCTTCAAGACAAGTTTCCCCGCGATTTATCTGGTGGGGAACGTCAACGAGTAGCGATCGGCAGGGCGTTGTTTAATGACCCAAGCTTGATTTTAGCGGATGAACCAACTGCCAGCTTAGACACCGATCATGCGTATGAAGTCGTGAAGTTATTGGTGAAAGAAGCACATGAGAAAAAGAAAGCGACAGTCATGGTCACCCACGACGAGCGAATGATCCAATGGAGTGATCGCATTTTCCGAATGGAAGATGGCAATCTCATCGAACAAAACGCCCCATCAAGAGAAACTGCACAAGTCTGAGTGGAAAAGTAGAGGGATTTGTTTATAATAGAGGGAGTAGATTGCGAATGATGGAGGAGAATCCCTTGCCAAGTACAACATTTTTTCATTTAAAACAAGAGAAAAAAGAAAAAATCGATGCCGTGCTTTTAGAAGAATTTTTCAGCAAGCATATCAGTCAAGTCAAGGTCTCTGCCATCGTCGAAAAATCGCACATTTCTAGAGGGGCGTTTTACAAGTACTTTCAAAACTTAGAAGATGCCTATGACTATGCGATCACCAACTATTCCAACCAAATCCATTCTGCGATTTTTACGTTTATCAACCGCAACAAAAATGATTTTTTCAAAGGGATCGAAGAATACTTGGCTTGGTGCAGTCAATGGTCACCTGAAGATGATCATTGGAAAATGATCCACTTATGTACCCAAAGCAATGCCTGGACGAAGCGCGATGCGATCCCTGACGATTCGCCCATGATTCGTCAGTGGTTGGAACTGTTAGAAGAAAATCGCTTTACGATCCATGATACGCAAGAAGCCGTCAGTTTCCTTTACTTTATTATGGCGGTTGTGATGGATAGTCTGACAGATTTCATTTCGAATGAATGGACCGCAAAAGAGCTGATCAAAGATTTTCGCTATAAGGTGCAATGGATCAAGTATGGAATCAAAAAGGACGACAAAGAGGAATGAATGCTTCGGCAAGAGGATGGACCAAATACCGCGAGCGGCGAAGAAGTTCATTTACAAAGAAAGAGGTGCCCGACAACTGAAATAGTTGTCGGACACCTCTTTTTTGAGGGAATGATTATTTTTTATTTACACGTTTCGCAATGATCGGCAAGATCAAGCCAATCAAAAGAAAGGCGATTGGCGTAATGATATTTAAGGCCAATTGGAAGAACCAAGCTTGCGGATCTGCCGCATAATCAAGCTTAGGAACCATCCCTAAAATGCAGGCAAAGGCCGTGAACAAGAAGCACCATAAGCCGATCCCAAAGCCAACCTTGGTGTTTTTCACGAATTTATAATCGGAAGTAAAGCGATTGGCATGTTTATTGACTAGCATAAAGGCTAAGAAGACCCATAAGTAACGCAATGGCATGACAACTGAATTCAAGTTCAACAACCAACGATACAGTTCGGTCATATTGCCGATTCCTAGTGCTGGAATAATGATCAAAATGCTGACTAGGATACCAGTCATAATATACCCATTCACTGGTGTTCCTTTTTTGTTTAGTTTTGCTAAGCCATTTGGTACAAATTCTGAATCAGCATCAGACAATAATATTTTCAATGGGGCATCAATTGAAAATGCCAACGCAGAAATTTGCGCCAACGCATTGGCGATGGAATAAAGAATGACAAAAAAGTTGCCAATTCCGTAGAAGTTTCCTAGTCGTTGAAAGGCTTCATAAGCGCCGTTGACCATCAAATCTTCTGGAATATGGTTGGCATCAAAAAGCATCCCCATTGCAATCGAGCCGAGCAAGGCACATAACGCCACCATACCGGCTAAAAAGATCATGCCTTTTGGAAATTCTTTGGCAGGATTTTTTGTGTTATTTACGTAAGGCGAGATTTTTTCACAGCCACCTACTGCAAATACCAGCATCGAGATCGTGGTTAAATAGGTAAAGTCAAATTTAGGGATATAGGTTGAAACAGATGACATGTTTGGTGTAGCAATTTCAGCACCAGTCATTGCTGGAGCAGTCACTGCTAAAAGGATAAAAAGAATCGACATCACGAACATGGCTGTTCCGGCGATGTTCCCAATCATTTTTAAGGTCGTCAATCCTTTAGAGGCAATCCATAAAAAGAATAGAAAAATAGCTAAACAAATCAACGATACTTCCATGGAACCCATCGTCGATACAAATGTACCATTTCCTTTAAATAACCAACTCAATGATACTAAGATTCCTTGGGGTTTTTGTGCCAAGTAGGGCACGTGAACGACCCAATAAGTCCAAGCAGCAAAGAAAGCCAACCGCTTTGTTGAGGTTTCTTTGATCCATGAGGAGACCCCACCACTTGACTCTTTGAAGGTCGATCCTAACTGACCAACACTTAATGCATAGGGTACAAAATAAAGAGCCATAATTAATAGCCACGAAACAACAACAGTCAACCCTTGTTGAGCGTAGTTGTTTACAACATTTCCCAGTCCCCAAACAGAGACGAACGCCATCAGCGCAATATTATACCAGCGTAATTGTTTCTCATTCATCGCTTTCTCCTTCTTAAAATGATTTTTCTGACTGGTTAAAATAGAGCGTTTTTTGAAATTTAGTGAGAAAAAAATTTCTTTCCATAAGCGCTTGATCACTATCAAGTTTCTTATGCATTTTTTCACAAATGTCAAAGGTCAAATTGAATAAAAATTTCACTTGCTTCTTTTTTATCCAGTCGTCGATTTTCCATAGTTAGGATAAACCTCTGAATTCTTTTGGTCAAGAAAAATTAAATTGTTATTTTAAAAAAATAATAAATTTCTGATGATTGAAAAAGCAAACATCATCATTCATTAATAATCTGAAAGAAATGCTACTACATTCGGTCAAGGGGATGGATAGGAGAGGGACCATTTCATTTAAAAGAAGCGATGGCTCTTTCTAAAAAGAAAGAAGAGGTCGGTATTTCTTAAGCTGATATGGAGAAATTGTTAGATGAAGTATAGAGTATTATACATGCCTCAGCTACAAAAACAACTAAAGAAAATGGGTCGAAATCAAGCAAGAATAATTGTCGCTTGGATCAGAAAAAATTTAGAAGGAACAAGCAACCTTCACCAATATGGGAAAGGATTAAATGAAAACAGTAGTGGCAAATGACGTTATCGCATTGGCAATTATCGTATTTTAGCAAATAGAAATGAATCAGAAATAGTGATTGAATGATTTGCTATTGGTCATAGAAGTATTGTATAGATAAAATAAAAAGCGGCAGCTGCCATCAAGGATGCTGCTTTTTTTGTGTTTAGAAAAGACAATCACTCTACGAAAAGTTCTATAGCATCCCCAAGCTTTTTAAGTTATGATAATCAGAGAAAGCGGACAAGGAGAACGACAATGAAAGAACAATTACTCGCGTATTTGCAAAATCAAACAGCTTTTTTCTCTATCGAAAATGTAAGCGATGTCTTTACTGCGAAAGATATTGCCGAGAAGTTTTCCGTCAAGAGAAATACCATCAGTCACTACTTGAATCAGTTAACGGAAGAAGGTCGCCTTGTGAAAATTGCGACCCGACCCGTTTATTTTTTTCATAAGCAGGCATTTGAAATCCAAAATTATCCTTTAACAAAAAACGTGTATGATAGTCTGGCTGCTGTGGCGGAAGAAAAGCCTTTTTTTGATCAAAAAGAAGATTTCTTTTCCAGTGTGATCGGCAGCAAAGGTAGTCTGGCAGAAGTCATTGAACAGATTAAGATGGCAGCCTTCTATCCAAATGGCGGGCTTCCTTTCTTATTAACGGGAGAAAGTGGAACTGGGAAGAGTTTTCTCGTAAAAATGTTCCATCATTATTGTGTGGCAAATGAATTACTAGAAAGTGATGCGCCGCTGATTACGATCAATTGCGCACAGTATGCCAATAACCATGAGCTATTGACGAGCAATTTATTTGGACATGTAAAAGGAGCCTTCACTGGCGCAGAAGAAGATCGCGGAGGTGCATTTGAAGCAGCAGACGGTGGAGTCCTCTTTCTTGACGAAGTTCATCGACTGAATGCTGAAGGACAGGAAAAATTATTCACTTTTCTGGATCAGGGAGTTATCTATCGAATGGGGGATACGGGCCGGCCAATCTCAGTTGATTGTCGGTTGGTGTTTGCGACCACCGAAGATTTGAAACAAACATTTCTAACAACCTTTATTCGGCGAATTCCGATCCAAGCGACACTGCCCGCTTTGGAAGAACGGACAGTTTCCGAAAGGAAGCAGTTGATTTTGCAAGCATTTATTGAAGAACAAAAACGTATCGGTTTGCCGTTAGAGCTCTCACCTCAAGTAATCGAAATTTTAACGACCAGTCATTTTTCTGGGAATGTCGGCGAATTAAAAAGTACAATCAAAATTATTACAGCCAAAAGCTATACAGCCAGTTTAAAACGAGAAGTAAAAAAAATAGCAGTCACTGTGTATCATTTGCCAGAACACTTACTGCAACTGACAGAAGAACCTAATGAAATGGGGACAATGCAACCGGTTCTTGTTGATAGCCAAACTCAAATCCAGCAGCTAACTGCGGAAAGTGAACCTGAACAACAAAAGATCATTCAAACGTATGAACAGATCTTACTTAATTATGTCCAAGCAGGGCAGGACTTTGCGGCGGCAGCCGAGCCTATTTCAAAAGTGATCGAAAGGCTTTTCGAAAATTTATTGTTTGATCATAAACAGGAACAAAAGCAGCGGACAATGATTTTTGTGACAGAACATGTTCAGCGAATGATGGAGCAGATCGAGCATTCTTTTCAAATCAGTTTTAATGGTAGCATGGTTTATACAATCAGTTATTATTTATGGTTGCGGAGAAATGTGGAGTGGCTGCCGGATGATCAAGACAAACTTTTATTGACAGAAAATCTATTGAAAAGTGTGAAAAAGCATTATTCTACAAGTGATCGTTACACCGAGAATTTGTTAGGCCTAGTGCAAAAAGCATTGGATATCGAGTTAACAAGTATGGACCGAATCATTTTTACACTTTATATCAATGATATGGGGTATTCCAAAGATTCATCGCTCCCCCGCAGCATCATAGTAGCCCATGGTTACGCAACCGCCAGTAGTATCGCGAATGTTGCGAACCGCTTATTGAATGAATCGGTTTTTCAGTCTTTCGATATGCCATTAGAGGTCACGCCCAAACAAATTGCGGAAAGGGTTACCACCTATATTCAGAAAAACGATGTATCTAATGGACTCGTTGTCTTGTTCGACATGGGATCTTTGAAAGAAGTCTATCAATATATTCCAGAATTGGCGGTTCCAATTGTTATGATGAACAATGTAACGACAAGTGTAGCCCTCGCTGTGGGGGAGTGTATCCAACAGAATATTTCCTTGAGAGAAATTCCAGAGCGAGTAAATACCTTTCACCAAAACGAATGGGAAATCATTCTTCCAAAAGTGAAAAAAGAGAAAATTGTCATTACAACTTGTTCAACCGGAATTGGAACTGCTGTTCAAATCTCTACCTTATTAGAAAAGAGTATTCCTGATCATTTACAGATTCGGATCCTTCCTTATGAATTCAACCAGTTGGAAAACAGTGAACATATAAGACAGACATTGGCAGCGTATGACATTGTTGGTGTTGTGGGAACCACTAAACCTCGCCAAGAGCTGGCTCCTTTTATTTCTTTAGAAGAACTAATTTCGGGTGCTGGGACAGAGGTGCTATTAAGTTGGCTAAAAGAAGAATTGGATGAAGAGATGATTGCCTATGTGAACAATCAATTAGTAAGAAACTTTTCATTGGATCGAGTGATTCAATCGGTAACGATTCTAGATACAGAAAAAGTGATTTCTCAAATGGAATTTTTCGTGGGAAATCTGGAGCGCATGTGGCAGCAACGGATCGCCAATGATCGCAAACTCGCGTTGTTTGTCCATACGAGTTGCTTAATTGAGCGTCTTATTCGAAATGAAGCCATTGATACTTATCATGCCAGCGACACATTACTCCAGTGTCATGAAAAACAGCTGAATGAGATCAAAAAAGCGTTTAGTGTCATTGAGAAGGTTTACAGTGTCGCGATACCGGAATCTGAAGTTTGCTACATCTATGATGTTTTGTTTGGAAACACTGATTCTTCAATGGTTGAAGCGGATTTTTAATCGATAAGAAAAGCGTGCCACTTTTTTTGGCACGCTTTTTGCGTTTAGTAAGATGTAACTTGGAGCAAAGTGAGGTGAAAGCAGTGGAACGACTCGTTATTTTAGCATCCCACGGACGATTTGCATCAGGAATCTTGCATTCGTTAGAACTTATCTGCGGTAAAAAACAATCAGTCCTTGCGATTGACTGTTATGTGGACGAAGCATTTGATCTAACGACAACGGTAGATACCCTGATGGAAACATATAAAGAACATGAAGTGATCGTTATCACAGATATTTTTGGCGGCAGCGTGAACAATGAATTTTTGCGTTATATCCAACAACCCAATTTTTATTTAATCGCAGGTTTGAATTTGCCATTGTTGATTGAATTGACGACACAACTTCAAGGGGGAGGTGCAATTTTAGAAACGATCCATCAAGCGCTGGCAAATTCGAAAGATATGATCCAGTTTTGCAATGATAGTGTAGCAAAAGAAATCGAAGAAGAAGAATTTTAGGAGGGACGACATGATTGTTTTAACACGAGTCGATCATCGGCTATTACACGGCCAAGTCGCATTTTCTTGGACTCAAAATTTAGGCGCAGATTGTATTTTGATTGCCAATGATGATGTACCGACAAATGATATTCGTAAGACAACGATCAAATTAGCAAAACCGCAAGGCGTAAAACTGGTGATCAAATCAATTGAGGATTCAATTCATGCCCTGCAAAGCGGTGTGACGGATAAATACAAATTATTCATCGTAGTTGATTCCATCAAAGATGCGTATAAGTTAGCAGAAAACTGTCCAGAGATCGACAAGATCAATCTCGGTGGGATCAAAGCCAAAGAAGGCTCTAAAAATATTGGCAAAGCAGTCAATGTTTTACCAGCAGAAGAAGAACTCTTGAGAAAAATGGTCGCAAAAGGAATCGCTGTCGATATCCGTCAAGTACCTTCGGATAAAAAAGTCGCTGTCGAAGATGTTTTATAAAGAAAGGAGCAAAAGAGATGCTGCAAGCAATATTACTTGGAATTGTTGCATTTATTGCGCAGTCTGAATACGCATTAGGAACGTCATTACTGTCGCGTCCGATTGTCACTGGATTGTTTACAGGAATCGTATTGGGGGACATAAACACTGGAATTATTATGGGTGCAACACTAGAGTTAGCGTTTATCGGCTCATTTTCTGTCGGTGCTTCTATTCCGCCAGATGTCGTAACTGGAGGGATTCTGGGTACAGCTTTCGCAATTACGGCAGGAGCGGGAACCGAGACGGCTTTACTGTTGGGACTTCCAATTGCCACATTGACCCTTATTTTGAAAAATGTTTACTTGGGGTTGCTTATCCCAATGATGAACCAAAAAGCCGATTTATACGCGGCAGATGGAAACTACAAAGGTGTAGAACGAATGCACTTATTAGCAGGTTTTGGCCTATCTCTGATGTTAGCCCTTGTAGTGACGATCTCCTTTATGGTAGGCAGCAATACGATTAGTAAATTATTGGCTATGATTCCAGCCTTTGTACAGAACGGCCTATCAGTTGCAACTGGTTTGATTCCAGCCCTTGGGTTTGCCATGCTGGCTAGGTTACTGATTAACAAACAAGTTGCACCGTACTTCTTTTTAGGTTTTGCATTAGCAGCTTATTTAGAGATTCCTGTTACAGGGATTGCAATCTTCGGAGCAATAACGGCTGTTGTAGTCGTGAATTTAAGAAACATTCGTGGACAAGGGCAATCTATTCAAATGACTTCAGGGGAGGTACTAGATGATGATGAAGACTTCTAATGAGAAATCCGAAATTACCAAAAAAGAGTTGAATCGTGTCTTCTGGCGTTCATTTCAAATGGAGTTCTCATGGAACTATGAGCGACAGATGAACCTAGCTTATGTCTATGCGATGATTCCGATTTTAAAGAAACTCTACAAAACAAAAGAATCGATGGCCGATGCGTTGAAACGGCACCTGGAATTTTTCAACACGACCCCGCATATCGTCACGCTTATTTTAGGAATCAATGCGGCGATGGAAGAAGAAAATGTCAATGATCCAAATTTTGATTCTTCAGCGATTGATAACATCAAGACCTCTTTGATGGGCCCTTTAGCGGGAATCGGTGATTCCTTCTTTTGGGGAACGTTGCGACTAATTGCTACTGGGGTAGGAACTTCATTGGCATTACAAGGAAATATCTTAGGTCCGATTCTGTTTCTAGTGATTTTCAATGTTCCTCATCTACTATTTCGTTATTTTGCGACTGGTTGGGGATATAAACTTGGGACAGGATTTTTAAAGAAAATTCAGGAAAACGGTTTGATGGAAAGTTTAACCTATGGCGCTGCAATCATTGGTTTGATGGTCGTAGGAGGAATGACCGCTACGATGATCGATATCAACATTCCGTTGCAGATTGGTTCAGGAGAAAATGCAGTTACGGTTCAAAGTATCTTTGATGATATCGTTCCGAAAATATTGTCATTGGGTGCCTTTGGGGCTGTCTTTTATCTTTTGAAAAAAGAAGTCAAACCGCTAATTATTCTGCTGGGACTAGCAGTCGTAGGTATTTTAGGATCCTTGATTGGACTCTTTTAAGGAGGAATTGTTGTGGCAACGATGATGGACTATATACAAGAAGAGCAAGTAACACTAGTTGAGATCTTGCAGGGGTTTGTTCCTAAAAAAGAAGAAAAAAGAGCTGCAATCGAGAATTTACTGATTTTGGCAACGGGCTCTTCTGCCAATGCCTGTTTAGCAGCAAAGTACGCAATGGAGAAATTAGCGCAGATCACTGTCACGATTGAAGAGCCATACCACTTTAATCATTACGGCCATCTTTCTAAAGAAGTCGAGACAGTTTTGGCGGTTTCTCAAAGCGGAAAAAGTGTTTCTACGATAGATGCAGTGGCGCAGTTGTCCAAGCAAGATATTTATACGATCGGTTTAAGCAGTGATCCCGAAAGTCCCCTTGCTCAAAAAGTTAACGAAAGCATTGATCTAGGAACTGGGATCGAGACCGTTGGATTCGTGACCAAAGGATATGTAGCAACAGTATTGCAACTCTATTTAATGGGGGTATCTATTGGCTACAGCAAAGGTATATTATCCGACGACCAAGTGTCGATGATCAAAAATCAGTTAGAGGAGATGATTGAAGCCATTCCTCAGATCATTGCTAAGACAATTGATTTTTTTGAGAAAAACGCAAGTATTTTTAAACTAGCGAATCGGTTTGTGGCAGTCGGTTATGGACCAAACTGGGGAACCGCTAAAGAATTTGAAACGAAATTTACGGAAACGATTCGAGTGCCTTCGCAAGGATTTGAATTGGAAGCGTATATGCACGGGCCGTATCTTGAAGCCAACCATGAACATGTGCTTTTCTTTATTGAAGCACCAAGCCCGAATCAATCAAGAGCCCAACTGTTGCATGATTATTTAGCATCCCATGTGGGAAAAGCTTATACGATCACCACAGCAGCGGCAAAGAATCCCGATACACTTGGGTTGGATGTTGCATGTGAAGAAACGTTTTCTTCTTTGCTCTTAGTTATTCCGTTCCAAATTTTCTCCTATCTCGGGGCTGCTGCTAAAGGGATCGATTTGAGTAAACGTATTTTTGATGACTTTGATCAAGTGCTAAAAAGTAAAATTTAGAGGTGGAAAAGATGCTGAAATTTAATGAACAACAACAAATTGACGATATTCAAGGAATGTTAGATCTACGTCCAGAAATTGAAAAATTAGTCGATGCCATTGACGAAAAAGGCTTTGACGCCATCTATTATCTAGGAATTGGCGGTACCTATGCTTCTGCGATGCAAGCTGTCACTTACATTAATGGAAAAAGTGACTTACCGGTTTACGTCCAACATGCGGCAGAATACTATACAACCGGCAACCGTCGATTGACGAAAGACTCATTAGTCATCTTGTCCTCTGTTACTGGAACGACACAAGAAGTGGTTAAAGCAGTTGAAGAAATCAAAAAAGTAGGAGCGACATTACTAGGATTTATTGATTCAAAAGGCAGTATTTTGGCGGAACAATGTGACCATGTCATCACGTATCCTGCACCGGGAACCGAACAAATCAAATTCTTTATGGTTGCCGATCGATTAATGAAAAACCATGGGGATTTTCCTGATTACGACGCCTACTATCGAGAATTGGATCAATATTTAGCAAAAGGATTAGTAGAAGCTGAAAAGCAGGCGGATGAATTTGGGCGAGCATTTGCGGAGAAACATCGTCACGATGCGATGCATTATTTCATCGGTGCGGGAAATCAATGGGGCGCAGTCTATTCTTACGCCATGTGCTATTGGGAAGAACAAAGCTGGTTGCGTTCAAAATCGATCCATGCTGCTGAGTTTCTTCACGGAACGTTGGAAATCGTTGACGAAACCACACCTGTCACAGTGTTTTTGGGAGAAGACGAGCAACGTCCATTATCAGAAAGAGTAGCTAAATTATTGCCAAGAATTTGTGGAAACTATACATTGATCGATACCAAGGATTATCCTGTTTCAGGAATCAGTGAGAAATATCGCGGCCGAGTGCTGTCCCACTTATTGATGCATTGTGTGACGCAGCGCATTGATGCTTATGTCGAACAAATGAATTGTCACCCAATGGAAATTCGGCGCTACTATCGCCAATTTGAGTACTGATAGAAAACCAAGAGGAATAGGATCGATAGAAAGATAACCCAAAAGAACACTGAAATATAATGTTTCTATGGAGTGGATAGGGAAGCTACCTTAATAAGAAAAAGTGATCTATTCTTAAACTTCATAAATGAAGAACACCTGAATTCATAATTTAACAATGTATAGAGCGTTTCGTTAACTAAATGTTGATGGAACGCTTTTTTTGGTATTTTTTGGAGGAGCAAAAAGAAACGAAAAGAAAAAGGATTTGAAGGGACTTAAACAGTTACTAAAATCTAATACTTCCTTGTTGATAACAAACTAACGAAAGGCAATTAAGTTAGTTTAAAGTTAACGGGAAAAAGAGGGAGGCTAAATCAAAAGGTTTCTAATATTTGTAATAAATGGCAGCAATCTATCATTGAAAAACGTCTGAGAAGTGGAAATTCTTCCTAAAAAGTTAGACCGAATTACTTTGATTTTTGAAAAGAGCATAGCTGAACTACTTAGAAGCGAGGTGTTTTTTGGGGATAGAGATAAGTGTTAAGGATAGTCATATAAGTTTCTGAATGATCAGCAGTGGAGAAGGAAACCCTGGTACATCTTTTCAAGGTGACCAAAAAAGACTTAAACAAAAAAATGGAACAGCATAAATGTTTTCGAAATGCTTTCGCACCAACATTTACCTGTTCCGTGGGTTTGGCACCCAATGGGCCGTGAGGGGCTCGAACCCGCGACCCGCTGATTAAGAGTCAGCTGCTCTACCAACTGAGCTAACGGCCCGTACCAAAAGTACTTCATTATCTTAGCACTCCGTTGTTTAAAAATCAATCATTCTTTTGAAAAAAATGTGTGCTTTTTCAGTTGGAAAACAGAGGTTATCTTAAAAAAATACCATTCATTCCCCAATTTCAAATGATAGGAAATTCTTAAAAGGTTGATCAGAATGCTTTAAAAACTCAGAAAGCCGTGATAAAATGTATCTAGTTATCGAAACTAGATGATTAGTTTGTGATAATCTAACCTTCTGTTAGTCAAAATGGAGGATGACATGGAAAAATTACAATCGGACATGAAAACATGGGGCGAATCGCTGCTGGAATTCCATCTGCCTAGGTGGGAAGAATTACCGACCCTGGAACTGTATATGGATCAGGTAATCACTTTGATTGACCAATATTTATCACCAGTGATCCAAACAGAAAAACATCCGCTATTGACCTCGTCTATGGTCAATAATTATGTCAAAAAAGGGATGATCCCCGCACCAGAAAAAAAACGTTACAACCAAAAGCATCTCGCATTTTTGATCGCGATCACGATGCTGAAGCAAGTGTTGACGATTCCAGAAATAAAGACAGGCATCCTTTTTCAAGGGAAAGCTGTCGGAATCAGAAATGCCTATAATGTATTTTGTGAAGAACAAGAAAAAGCAATCCATCTTGTTGGCAAAGAAGCAATGGGAGAGCCCGAGCAAATGGCATCGGAACCAATCCCGATTGAATTAGTGGCCATGAAAGGTGCAACGCGTTCCTTTGCTAATAAATTGTTGGCAGAAAAAACAATCGAATTAGAAGTCATTTATTTAGAAACACATAAAGGAGAAGCCCATGAATAAAGAGAAAATTGCCCTATTAGTTGATTCAGGTACCGATGTTCCCGCACAGATCATGGAGCAATACGGCATGTATATGCTGCCATTGCAAATTATTTACAAGGATCGGACCTATACCGATAAAGTTGATATTACTGCCGAAGAAATTTACGAACGTTTGCCGCAAGAGATTCCTAGTACTTCATTACCTGATGGCGCGGCGATCGGGGAAATCTTTGATCGGATCAAAGCCGATGGGTATGAAAAAGTCTTTGCTGTAACCATCTCCAGCGGATTGAGTGGAACGTTTAATGTTGTTCGCCTGTTAGGTGAACAACGGACCGACCTTGAGGTTTTTGTACTTGATACGAAAAATATCGGGATCGGTGCAGGGCTACAAGCGATTCGTGCGGCAGAGCTGTTAGAAAAAGGCGTGACCTGGGAAGAATTGCAGGCACAACTAACGAATGAAGTCCCGAAAAATAAAGTCTTTTTCAACGTAGCTACCTTAGAGTATTTACAAAAAGGCGGCCGGATCGGTCTTGTCGCATCCATCTTAGGGAATGCTTTAAAATTGAATCCCATCATTTCTTGTAATGAAGAGGGAATCTACTATACGGTCGCAAAATCTCGTGGACGGAAGAAAAGCTTGGACAAAACCGTCGACTTGATCAAGCAATTTATCGGTGATCATCGCCATGTGCGTTTAGCTGTGGCCCAAGGTGATGCACTACAAGAAGCCAAAGAGATGAAGGCAAGATTAGAAGCCGAATTTCCAAAGGTCAAAGAAATCTTGTTTGGGCAAATCTCTCCCGCATTAGTTGTCCACACGGGTCCTGGGTTGTTAGGGATCGGTATCCAGCTTTTAGAAGAGTAAAAAAGAAAGGCCCCGTGCCTTTCTTTTTTTGTGCTTTCCTTAAGAATGAGGCGGCGGTTTTTGGGAAAGATGAAAAGCCTGTTTAAATAATGTATAATAAGTAAGAAACCAAAAAAAATTGAGGTGACATTTTTGAAAAAGATCCTAGTCGTGGACGATGAGAAACCAATTTCTGATATCGTCAAATTTAATTTAACCAAAGAAGGATATGAAGTATATACCGCCTATGATGGAGAAGAGGCATTAGAAAAAGTAGCTGAGGTCGATCCTGATCTGATTTTACTTGATCTGATGTTACCAAAAATGGATGGGTTGGAAGTTGCACGGGAAGTGCGCAAAACCCATGACATGCCGATCATCATGGTCACAGCCAAAGATTCTGAAATCGATAAAGTACTAGGCCTTGAGCTTGGTGCGGACGATTATGTAACCAAACCATTTTCAAACCGGGAATTGGTGGCCCGCGTCAAAGCCAATCTGCGTCGCGGCTCGGCAGCTGCGAAGGAAGCAGACGACAATGCCAACAGCGAATTAACGATTGGTGATTTAACGATTCATCCGGATGCCTACATGGTCACTAAAAATGGTGCAGCCATCGAATTGACGCACCGGGAGTTTGAATTGATGCACTACTTGGCGAAACATCTTGGTCAAGTGATGACCCGAGAACATTTATTGCAGACTGTCTGGGGCTATGACTACTTTGGTGATGTCCGAACCGTTGACGTGACGGTGCGCCGTTTACGTGAAAAAATCGAAGACAGCCCGAGCCATCCAAACTATTTGGTTACTCGTCGCGGAGTGGGCTATTACTTGCGGAACCCAGAACAGGAATAAGCTATGAAAAATAAGGTTCGCTTTTTTCAATCGGTGAACTTCAAAATCGCCCTGACTTTTATCTTGATCTTATTGATTGCGATCCAGATTATCGGGGCGTATTTTATTCGCGAATTGGAAAGAACAACGGTCGATGCCTTCAAACGCGACATGGAGGCACGGGCCAGCACGTTAGTGGTGACATTAGGCTCTGAATTGAGTCGCATGGATAATGATGACGGTTTGGATTGGGATTCCATGAATGCTTCCTTGAATCGAATCTTAACGAGTACCAACTCTTCGGAAATTTTGGAGATGCGGGTGGTGGATGAGCAAGGGATTATTCGTGCAACCACCAATATCAATGATCGTGGATCGGTGGGAGAAAAAAATGATTACCGTGATTACGATACGAACCGTAGTGAAGTCCTTTATGATGAATCCAGCGGCCAGCGGGTGTTCAATATCGTACAGTCGATCCAATCACCGACAGGGGATACCGTCTTAGGAACCCTTTATTTACGGAGTAATCTTGAGTCAAAATACAATGAAGTTAGTACAACAGCGGTCATCTTCGTTACCGCTTCGCTGATTGCGGCAGTGATTTCGATCATTGTGGCACTATTGGTCTCTCGTTCCATTACCCAACCAATTGGAGAGATGCGGGAACAAGCGATTCGTATCGCCAAAGGAGATTATAGCCGCAAGGTCGCGATTCATGGAAAAGATGAATTGGGGCAACTGGCGGAAACCTTTAATCAATTAGGGGAACGAATCGAAGAGACCCAAGAGGCGATGGAGTCCGAGCGAAACCGCTTGGACAGCGTCTTGTCTCACATGACAGATGGGGTTGTTGCCACCGACCGACGAGGCAAAGTCATTACCATCAATGAGATGGCGATGTCCTTATTGAATGTCACTAACGAAGAAGCGATCGGGCAGTCGATTTTGACGTTATTGGAAATCGATGAAGAATACACGTTACGAAAGCTTTTGGAAAACCCTGAAGACATGCTATTGGAGCGTCCTAGCAATGATTCGACGGGAACAAATCTGATTTTGCGCATTGATTTCTCCATGATCCGTCGAGAGTCCGGGTTCATTTCCGGTCTAGTTGCCGTAATGCACGATGTCACGGAACAAGAAAAGAATGAGCAGGAACGGCGAGAATTTGTCTCCAACGTTTCTCATGAGTTGCGAACGCCTCTAACGAGTATGCGCAGCTACATCGAAGCGCTGAGTGAAGGGGCTTGGAAAGATCCAGAAATTGCACCGAACTTTCTGAAAGTGACCTTGGATGAAACGGATCGGATGATTCGCATGATCAATGATCTGTTGAGTTTGTCGCGGATGGATAGTGGCAATTCGCAACTGCAGTTGGAATATATCAATTTCAATGAAATGGTTAATTTCGTGTTGGATCGTTTTGACATGATGGTGACGAATGAAAGTAAAAAATATTTGATTCGCCGCGAGTTTACCAAACGAGAATTGTGGGTGGAAGTCGATACGGACAAAATGATCCAAGTGATCGACAACATCATGAATAATGCCATCAAATATTCCCCAGATGGTGGGATTATTACGGTGAAATTGATGGAGACTCATAACAACATCGTCCTTAGCATCAATGACCAAGGACTAGGAATTCCGAAAAAAGATCTCACGAAGATCTTTGATCGTTTTTACCGAGTCGATAAAGCTCGAGCCCGCCAACAAGGAGGCACCGGCTTAGGGTTGGCGATCTCACGTGAAGTCATCAAAGCTCATGGCGGTGCGATTTGGGCGGAAAGTCGAGAAAATCGCGGGTCAACATTTTACATCATGTTGCCGTATGAACCGTATGAGGAGGATTGGTGGGTATGAGAATCTCAGAAAAAATCATTCGTGTAGGCTTGATCGTGATGATCGCCTTGAGTTTTTATTTCTCCTATATGATTTGGCTAAATCCGACCGGGTTCAACAATGCCAGCACGGAAACAGACACTGGCGTCAATCCTTCGGTTCAAACCTACAAACAAAAAAGCGATTTGTTTTTGCCCCTATATCTGACTTGGAATGATGAAGAGGATATCAAAGAAACCAATTCTGAAGCGGTGATTCGAGAGATCCAAGAGGTGATCAACGAGGCAACGATCAGTGATTTGACCCTGCGGACCTATGGTGAGGAACAAGCTTTTTCAAAAGCCCAAGAAGTCAATCAAGGAATATCCTTAAACTACTATACGACGTTTTACTTGAAAGACTACGAGAAAACCTTTGATAAAGAACTATCCTTAGAGGACGAAAGTGAAACAGAGGATTTTCCGTTTTCTCGCATCCAGTTTGATCTCGAAGAAAATACGATCCAATTTGTTGACTTTACCCATCAACGAGTAGTTCGAGGCAAGATCGATTGGGATAAAAGCCAAGTAAAACATTTATTGGCAGATAATCCTCGGGAATGGACGACAATGGTGGCAGATAAAGAACGAACCAGCAATCAATATTATACGCAAGATTCGATCAAGCTGAAAAAATACAGCTACTATTCTTCGACACAGTCTCAGAGTTTGTTCCGAGAAGCCTTTTTCAACAATCCTAAAAACGTCAAAATCAATGATGAAAGTGTCGATACCTACTATTATGAAGGTGGGCAAAACATGACGGTCTTGCAAGATCAACAGCAAGTCAAGTTTGAAACCACCACAGATGGTTCCGATGAAACGGATCTGGCGATGTTGAGTGCGGATTATATTATTCGTTTAGGCAACAATTTTGGGACGATCCGCTATTTTGATCAACAAGACAAGCACTTGGATTATCGGGTCTTCGTTGAAGGTTATCCAGTCTTTAGTACTGGTGGTCAAGGGGTGATCAGTGTGGCTTTTTCAGAAAGTGGTCAGACCGGCAGTCGGGAAATGACGATTTCTGCCAGTTTGAACGCGATTCAAGTGCCGATTCCTTCTGAAACCGAGATTGAATTACCCTCTAGTTTGTCGGTCAAAAATGATCTGATTGCGGCAGGGGCTGATCCTGAATTATTGCAACAGATCATCGTTGGCTATCAATGGGGGGAGATCAAAGATGCACCACTCGTTGATTTGACGCCTGCTTGGTATGTCAATTATGACTCGTCTTGGATCAGTTATGATGCATTAATGACAAAATTAGCAGAAACGGAGGAGAATTAATTGGATTTTAAACGAATCGAATGGATTTTTTTCCTCGCTTTTCTTGGTCTGAACGTCTTTTTATTCAATGTTTACAGTGAGGCTCGCAGCGAGCATCAGATGGTTTCACAATCAAACCAAACGATTCCTATCGAACAACGCCTCGAGTCTGAGGACATTCGGTATTCTGGCGAATTATCAGATGAGGTCTTGAGTGGCTATTATTTGAGCGGTGAACAGACGGATTTTGATGTGGAGCTACGAAATCCGCAACTCAATACGCAGTTCAAAAGAGGGTCGACGGTCAAAGGGCAGCAGTTGATCCATGTCTCAACCAATGGCTTTTACATCAGTGATGATTCCCAAACGGAAGAAACCGTCAATGGTTTTTTGCAACGAAAAGATCAAGTCCTGTTTGGGGATGAATATGACTATTTGGAAAACCTCTCTGTCTTGAACGCCAATCATCCGACCGTGGTGGCGGTTCAATCCTATGAAGGCATTCCTTTCAATGACAGCTCAAGTCGAATCGATATCACCTTAGAACAAACGGATGATCTATTGCAGATTGCCCGTTACACCCAAACACATATCGCCAATATTACGCCTCTAAGGGAAAAGATGACGGTTTATTCAGAAAAAGAAGCAGTAAATACGCTTTATCTAAACAACAAGCTGCCGAGTCACTCGAAAATTCTCTGGACGGAATTAGCCTATACGATGATTTTGAAGGTTAGGGAAAAAAATGTGTATATTCCTGCATGGTTTATTGCGTTCCAATTAGATGGCGATGACACCATCCAAATCGAAACGGTCAATGCCTTCAGCAATCGGATCATCACGAATAATGCCGTTCAAAAGGTAGAAAATCCATAAAAAAGCGGGTATAATGGAACTCGTTGAAACAACCAGAGAGGAAGTCACGTAAACCATGATGAAGGAAAATGCCTTTCAAGTAAGTATTCTAGCCAGCGGAAGCTCAGGAAATTCGCTCTATATCGAAAGCAATAAAAAGCGGATCTTAGTGGATGCCGGTTTGAGCGGCAAGAAGATCACTTCATTATTGGATGAAGTAGGGCGTAAACCAGAAGACTTGGACGCCATTCTTGTGACCCACGAACATCGAGATCATATCCACGGTGTCGGAGTACTGGCGCGAAAATACAAACTTGATGTCTATGCGAATACAAAAACATGGCAAGCGATGGATCCAATGATCGGTAACGTCGCTGTCGAACAAAAACATATCTTTGAAATGGGAAAAGTGCTGACCTTGGGTGACTTGGACATTGAAAGCTTTGGCGTCTCTCACGATGCTGCAGCGCCGCAATTTTATCGTTTCCATAAAGACGGCAAATCATTCGTGATGTTGACGGATACCGGTTATTGCAGCGATCATGTACGAGGCATTATCAAAGGCGCCGATGCGTACCTTGTGGAAAGCAACCATGACCTAGAAATGCTGCGAATGGGCCCTTACCCATGGAGCCTCAAACAGCGAATTCTTGGAGATCGTGGTCACTTATCGAATGAAGATGGCGCTCTGGTCATGACGGATATCTTGACCGACAATACCAAACGGGTCTATCTTGGTCATTTAAGTAAAGAAAACAACTTGAAAGAGTTGGCGCACTTAACGATGGTCAACACCATGAAAGAACATGATCTAGGTGTTGGAGAAACATTTGAAGTCTATGATACCGATCCTGACAAAGCGACGGAGTTATTTGCAATCTAATCGATCAAACAAAGGATAAAATTGTCGGGTGGAGGCAGCAGGTATGTTTGATGAAGAAAAAATCAAGCGTCTGAACGAGCTTGAAATGGCTGTTTATAAGTACATTGTCCAGCATTTTGAAGAGATCGATCAGTTGACGATCCGCGAATTGTCAGCTGCATGCCATGTCTCGACCTCGACGATTTTACGATGTATCACGAAATTAGGCTATCGCGGGTATTCAGAGTTAAAGTATGCGATCTGTCAAAAAAAGGAACAAGATGCACGAGCGTTTGATCTTTTCTATGATGCAACGATCCAAGTCAATACATTCTTAAAAAAAGTCAATAATGAAGATTACCGTAAGTTTATCCAGCCAGCGGTAGAACTGATTCTTTCCGCACGCCATGTGGCGTTTTCAGGTATCGGCACAAGTGGCATTCTGGGCACCTATGGCAGCCGCTATTTTGCTAATTTAGGCATCAATGCCTATAGCATCGTCGATCCCTTTTTGCCAGTACCGCCTCGTGGGATGGAAAATACGTTAGCGATCATTTTATCAGTTTCGGGAGAAACCATTCAAATGATCAAGCAAACGGAGGACTTCAAACGGTATGGGGCAAAAGTACTCAGTATCACCAATGATGAAAAATCGACGATCGCCCAAATGGCAGATTACAATATTTCCTATTATATGCCCGTCGTCAGTGGGGGAAAAGAAGTCGATTTGAACCTGACGACGCAAGTCCCGGTGATTACACTGATCGAACTTTTAGCCCATCAAGTCTACAAGCAAATCTAAGTGATCGTAAAAAAACAGCTTCGGCTGTTTTTTTTGTTGGAACATGTTTCATAACTTAGAAAAGCTATAGGCAAGGGGAATATTATCCATTAAGATTTATTTGTAAGCGAATTCACTGGCCGGTGGATAGAATTTTATTTTAGGAGTGATGTGAGATGAACGAATGGATCAATGAGAAATTATTACCCCCAATATTAAAATTTGTCAATACGAAAGCAATCACTGCATTAAGAAACGGTATGCTCTATACGATGCCCTTTTCAATCGTAGGATCGATTTTCCTGCTATTAGCAAACTTTCCCGTCCAGTCGATTGCGGATTGGGTAACGAATAGCGGCTTAGGTGAATACTTCAACCAAGCCTATGGCGCCTCTTTTGCAATTATGGCCTTTTTCGCCGTAATGGGCATCGCCTATTCATATGTAAAAGCAGAAGGTTACGAAGGACTCCCTGCAGGAATGATTGGTTTAGTTATTTTCTTATTAACTATGGAGTCAAGTGTGACGGATGCTGAAGCAAATGTGACCATCGCAAATGTCATTGATAAGACGTGGACCGGTGGACAAGGAATGATCAGTGCCATCTTAGTGGGACTTTTTGTGGGTTGGGGCTATACGTGGTTCTTGAAACGCGACATCCGAATCAAACTGCCAGAGCAAGTACCCACCAATGTCGCAAACTCATTTACAGCATTGATTCCAGCCGCTGTTTTGACGACCATCGCATTAGGCATTTATATTTTCTTTGATAAAGTTTTTCAAACAACCGTGGTCGAATGGATCTACACCGTGATTCAAAGTCCGATGCAAGGGGTGACGGATTCCCTTGGTGGTGCAATGATGTTAGGCTTCTTAGTGCCATTCTTGTGGTTCTTTGGGGTTCACGGTTCGACGATCGTGGGCGGGATCATGGGACCAATTTTACAAGCCAATTCACTAGCCAATACGGCTATTCTTGAATCTGGTAAAGCATTGACATTAGAAAATGGCGGACACATCGTGACCCAGCAGTTTTTGGATCAATTTATGACGGTAACTGGCGCAGGAATGACGATTGGGATCGTGCTATACATGGTGGCTTTTGCCCGTTCGGCGCAGTTCAAACAATTAGGACGTCTTTCCTTGATCCCGGCATTCTTTAATATCAATGAACCAATTATTTTTGCGACACCGATCGTCATGAACCCAATCATGGTATTACCATTTATTTTGACACCGATGGTTTCAGGCGTGATCACGTATTTTGCACTTTATACCGGTATCGTACCGCTATTTACTGCTGTGCAAGTTCCATGGACGACCCCGCCGATCATTTCAGGTTTTCTAGTAGGTGGCATTCGGACCGCTATTTTACAATTTGTTGTTTTAGCAATCGGCTTCTTTATTTACTATCCTTTCATTCGTAAAGTCGATAGTTTGAACTATAAACAAGAAACAGAGATCGTTTAATACCAAGGAAGCAGGTTGAATAGAAATGAATAAACTAAGAAGCGATTTTTTATGGGGTGGCGCAGTCGCTGCTCACCAATTGGAAGGCGGCTATCGTGCGGGTGGAAAAGGCGTGAGTGTTGCTGATGTCATGACTGTCGGAGGCAACGGAATTCCTCGCCGAATCACGGAAGGTATCCAACCGGGCGAAAGCTATCCCAATCATGAAGCGATCGATTTTTATCATCGGTATCCTGAAGACATCAAGCTTTTTGCCGAATTAGGGTTGAAGTGCTTCCGAACATCGATTGCCTGGACCCGTATTTTTCCAAAGGGGGATGAGCGCGAGCCGAATGAGGAAGGCCTGGCCTTTTATGATCAATTATTCGATGAGTGTTTACGCTATGGCATTGAGCCAGTCATTACCCTGTCTCACTTTGAAATGCCTTATCATTTAGTGACCGAATACGGAGGTTGGCGTAACCGTAAATTGATCGATTTGTTTGTCCGCTTTGCAGAAGTTTGTTTTACGCGCTATCAAAAGAAAGTGAAGTATTGGATGACCTTCAATGAAATCAATAATCAAGCAAACTATAAAGAAGATTTTGCGCCATTTACCAATTCTGGTCTGTTCTTTACGGAAGGAGAAGACCGAGAAAAAGTCATGTACCAAGCAGCTCATTACGAGCTCGTTGCCAGTGCAAAAGCGGTGGCGCTAGGACATGCGATCAATCCTGCGTTTCAAATCGGATCGATGATCGCGATGTGCCCAATCTATCCGTATTCTTGCGATCCCAAAGACATGATGGCAGCCACGGTGGCCATGCAGCGGCGCTATTGGTTTTCAGATGTTCATGCCCGTGGGCACTATCCGAGTTATATGCGCAGCTATTTTGAAAGAAAACAATTTGATTTAGATATCACCCCTGAAGATGAAGCAGCTTTGGCAAAAGGCTGTGTTGACTACATTGGTTTTAGCTACTATATGTCTTTTGCGACCAAAGGCAAGGAGAATGATCCAACCTATGACTATGATGAGAGCCAAGATCTGGTGGACAATCCTTATGTCGATGCTTCTGAATGGGGCTGGCAGATTGATCCCGTAGGCTTGCGCTATGCCATGAACTGGTTTAACGAACGCTACGAATTGCCGCTTTTCATTGTAGAAAATGGCTTTGGTGCGGTGGATACGGTGGAAGAGGATGGACAGATCCACGATGACTACCGTATTGACTACCTAAAAGCCCATATCGAAATGATGAAAGAAGCAGTAGCTTATGATGGCGTCGACTTATTAGGTTATACACCGTGGGGCATCATTGACTTGGTTTCTGCGGGGACAGGGGAAATGAAGAAACGCTATGGTGTGATCTATGTGGACAAAGACAATGAAGGAAATGGAACCCTTGCTCGTCGGAAGAAAGATTCATTTGCATGGTATCAGCAAGTGATTGCGTCCAATGGCACGAAGGTCTAAAGAAAAAAACGTTACGCAAAATTTCTGCGTAGCGTTTTTTCTTTAGGGCATTTGGATATAGCCGTAATGAAGCAATAACTGAATAATAATCACTAAAGTGTTCATTCCCACATGTGTGATCATGGAAGTCCAAATACTGCCGGTCAAAGCATACAGCCCAGAAAAGAACAGTCCTAAGAAAATATAGACTAAGAGATGATTGTCATTGTGGGCAAAGGCAAAGGCTACGGCGCTGACCACTACACCGACCCAAACATTGCTGTATTTCCCAATGATGCCAACTAAGGCTCTGCGGAAGACAAATTCCTCCATAATTGGCCCACCGACCATTGCTGCGAGAGCAAAGAGTGGGTTTTGCACCACGATGGCAATAATGTTTTCGGTATTTTGCGAAGCGCTGACTTCTCCGAAAAAGGATTCGATAAAGATGGCTAGATTTTGCAACAAAATCGCTGCGACAATGCCTGTTAGCCCGTAAATAAGAATCGCTGAGACTTTGGTTTTTTTGTGTTCAAACGATAGCGGTTCTGTTTGTTTGAAATACAAGAAAAACATGATCGCTGCACCAGCTAAGTAACCGATCGTTGTTGCTGCTACTTGATGTCCGCTAGGGACGAAAGCGATCGGTAGAAAAAAGACGATGCCGTAAGTAAGAATCGTGGATAAAGAATATTTTGATAAAGACATAGTTGTTTCCTCACACTCCTTTGCTTCATTATAGACTAGGTTGCTTCTAGAAACAAAAAATCCTACTATTTTTATCAATCAAATAGAAATGCAAAAAAAAATTTAGCAAAAGGCTTGCAAAAATGAGGGAAAATGAGTAATATTGAAAATGTAAGTTAGCACTCGACATAAGAGAGTGCTAATACTAAATTCTATAACATTCATTGGAGGGATTTATCGTGTTAAGACCATTAGGTGATCGTGTGATTATCGAAGTTGCAAAAGAAGAAGAAAAAACTGTAGGCGGAATCGTGCTTGCATCAGCAGCAAAAGAAAAACCACAAACGGGTACCGTTATTGCAGTCGGCGAAGGACGCACGCTCGAAAACGGTGAAAAAGCTCCTGTTGCTGTCAACGTTGGCGAACAAGTTATGTTTGAAAAATACGCTGGCACAGAAGTGAAATATGAAGGAACAGAATATTTGATCGTTGCTGCAAAAGATATCATTGCAGTAGTAGAATAAGAAAAATAAAAATACTTGAGGTGATGAAATCATGGCAAAAGAAATCAAATTTGCAGAAGACGCACGTGCAGCAATGCTTCGTGGGGTAGATAAATTAGCAGATACAGTAAAAGTAACCTTAGGCCCTAAAGGTCGTAACGTGGTTTTAGAAAAATCTTACGGTTCACCATTGATTACAAATGACGGTGTAACGATCGCTAAAGAAATCGAATTAGAAGATCATTTTGAAAACATGGGCGCAAAACTTGTTTCTGAAGTGGCTTCAAAAACAAACGATATCGCTGGTGACGGAACAACGACTGCTACGTTATTGACACAAGCAATCGTTCGTGAAGGATTGAAAAATGTCACCGCTGGTGCGAACCCATTAGGTATTCGCCGCGGGATCGAAATGGCAACAAAAGTGGCTGTAGAAGAGCTACACAACATTTCATCAATCGTTGATTCAAAAGAAGCGATCGCACAAGTTGGTGCTGTTTCTTCTGGTAGTGAAAAAGTTGGTCAATACATTGCTGATGCAATGGAAAAAGTCGGTAATGACGGCGTTATTACTATTGAAGAATCAAAAGGGATCGAAACAGAATTAGATGTCGTGGAAGGAATGCAATTTGATCGTGGGTACTTATCACAATACATGGTAACTGACAACGATAAAATGGAAGCAGCGTTAGAAAATCCATACATCTTGATCACTGACAAAAAAATCTCTAACATCCAAGATATTTTGCCATTGTTAGAACAAATCTTACAACAATCAAAACCATTATTAATCATCGCTGATGACGTTGATGGCGAAGCATTACCAACACTTGTATTGAACAAAATCCGTGGAACATTCAATGTTGTCGCAGTGAAAGCACCAGGATTTGGTGACCGTCGTAAAGCAATGCTAGAAGACATTGCGATCTTAACTGGTGGTACAGTGATCACTGAAGACTTAGGCCTTGAGTTGAAAGATGCAACCATCGATAACTTAGGTCAAGCAAGCAAAGTGGTTGTGGATAAAGACAACACAACGATCGTTGAAGGTGCTGGTGAAAAAGAAGCGATTGACGCACGCGTTCAATTGATCAAAAACCAAATCGCTGATACAACTTCTGACTTTGACCGTGAAAAACTACAAGAACGCTTAGCAAAACTTGCTGGTGGGGTTGCAGTGATCAAAGTTGGGGCACCAACTGAAACTGAATTGAAAGAATTGAAATTACGTATTGAAGATGCATTGAATGCAACACGTGCCGCTGTTGAAGAAGGCATGGTCTCAGGTGGGGGAACTGCCTTAGTCAATGTCATCAACAAAGTTGCAGAAATCGAAACAGATGGCGATGCAGCAACAGGTGTCAAAATCGTTTTACGTGCCTTAGAAGAACCAGTTCGTCAAATTGCTGAAAATGCAGGCTACGAAGGTTCAGTCATCATCGACAAATTGAAAAACGCTGACTTAGGCGTTGGTTTCAATGCAGCAACTGGCGAATGGGTAAACATGCTAGAAGCTGGGATCGTTGACCCAACAAAAGTGACGCGTTCTGCATTACAAAACGCAGCTTCTGTTGCCGCATTATTATTAACGACTGAAGCAGTCGTTGCCGACAAACCAGAACCAGCAGCGCCAGCAGCTCCTGCAATGGACCCATCAATGGGTATGGGCGGCATGATGTAAGCAAGCCTTGAGAACTCCTCTTTTGAGGGGTTCTTTTTTTGTGCGATCAAAAAATACTTCAACACAGAAAAAGACAAAAAACCTTTCTTCTTAGTATTCTAAGCACCAAAGAATTGGTTCATTGCTTGAATCAAAGGAGAAAGGATTGGTAGATATAAGCTATCTATTTGTCTTGTAAAGGCAGCGAGTTTTGTAAGGAACGTCAATCACAACCGTTCCCAAAATCCCTGCGCAAAACCAGTAATAAATTCGTAGAGAGCCGGCAGTATCACCGAAATACATAAAACGACAAAGACCATTTTCTGAACAGCAGTTAATTGTTTGAGGAAATGGTTTTTTGTGAACAATAAATACGCGATACAGATAACGGCAAGCAGCTGCAATAGATCAAATAAAATGGACAAGAAAATCACCTTTTCTGATTAGATTGAATGGACGATAGAATGATGGATTCTCTTAACATAGAGCAAAGAGTTGAATGATATGGTTCTGAGAAAACGTGAAGATCAACGTTTATAAAGAAACGGTATTTCGACGCCAAAGAATGCGAAGATCCCGCTTAAAAGAAAGTAAGTCAATAAGCCTAGATAAAAAAGGACTTTCCAATTCAATTTCTTTTTCATTCGATCCACTCCTTTTGTGTATCATAGCATAAAAAAACGATAATATAAATAAATAATCTGAAGATGCAAATTTGCATTTTTTAGCAAGTGTAAGCTCTCTCAAGCTACATTTTCGCTATCTTGAAAAACCTGAGCTAAAATAGAAAGAGGAACAAAATCATGGCTCACTTTGATTTTTAAATGAACAACGAGTCGAAAGAAGGAGACATTTCTTTGAAAAAAACATGGATAAAACGCAAAAAGAAGCAAAACGAAAATGAATTATTAACGGAACAGTCCGTTCAAGTCGAGCAAAGTCAAACGAGAGAAGAGCTGCAAGAAGAAGCGGAGTTTACTTCTTTTTTTGCGGATGTCATGAAGCGAATGCCGAAAAAATCGGCTGCCCTGGTGATGAAAGGCTATGACGGATCAAAAGCTCAGGCGGAAAAAGTGTTAGCGAAAAGCAAGGATCAATTTGATCAGGTGTTTGAGGAGTTTTTAGTTGGCGTAGATGATGAAACACGAAAAAAAGCCCACCGCACGATCCATGCGGCTTCTTTGACGGCGGCGATCATCGGCTGTTCACCGATTCCCTTTTCAGATGCAGTGTTACTTGTGCCAGTTCAAATGACGATGATGGCACGTTTGTATCGTATTTTTGGGCGAACATGGCGTGAAGGGTTAGCGAAAAGTATTTCGAAAGAGCTAGTCGTTGTGAGTTTTGGTCGCAGTGCCGTTGGCAATATCTTGAAATTTGTCCCAGCAGTCGGCACCGTTGCTGGAGCTGCAATCAATGCCAGTGTGGCTAGTGGTATCACCGAAGCATTAGGCTGGGTGACTGTCAAGATGCTGAATGATGGGGAAGATGTGTTTGAGCAAGTGATGTCCTTTAAAGGCCAATTTCACACGCTGTTCAATGCGTTGAAAGTTGGCAAGAAATCTAAGTGAAACAAACAGAAGAAGAACGAAGCAGGTCCAGACGATTTGCTTTTGTTGCTTCTTTTTCTTCACAGCAAATAAATAGTTATTTTAAAGGAGTGAGTAAAATGAAACAACGAGTGACACGGGAAGAAGTCAAAGAACGGTTGGTCACCGATGCGTATTTTCAAAAAGGTCGTTCTGCTTTGAAGACCCGCCAAACGATTTTGACGATTCTTGCTTGGCTGATGGTCTTGGTTCCCTTTGTCTGGCTGGCCATCCCGCTGACTTTACCGAATCTGGCGGATCGGATCGCCTTTCGGACATATCTGGAAGAAGCAGTGACTTTTGATTTTTTGGCGTTGTTCTTAGGAATTTCTTTTTTGGTCTTGGTTCTGACGTTTACTTTGTTGACCTTGAGGAACAACCGCCGCTTCAAACGATTGCTGCAAAAGCAATCGATGCATGATGAAGCTGCCTTGGAAAAACGCAAAGAGTTGCTAGAAGCATTTTATGAAGAACGCTTTGGGACGAAAGAAGAACGCCACGGGGCAAAATACTACGCGGTTGCACCGGAGCAAAACATCGGAGAAAGAGAGATCCAAGAACTTTTCCGTAGAAACGGGGTGGGCTGATGGTTGTCAATTTTGATACTGGGTTCCCGTGGTTGGATACATTTTTAACAGTCGTTTTAATGATTCTCTTTACGTATCCAATTTTAGGTGGCTTTGCTTGGTTCATCGGGGTGATCTGCAATCGTTTTTTGTTCCGTTATCGTCAATTAGAGTGGATACCGATCCCCGAAGAGATCGAGCCGATGATCACGATTATGGTACCAGCTCACAATGAAGAAATCGTTATTGAAGACACGATTCATTATTTAATGAACAATCTGAACTACAGCAATTATGAGGTGTTGGTGACTGATGATGGCTCAACGGATCAAACCCCTGTGATATTAGACCGATTGATGGAACAGTACCCAAATCTAAGAGTGTTGCGCATCGAAAAAAACCAAGGAAAGGCCCATGCCTTTAATATTGGGGTAGGGTTTGCCAAAGGGGAATTGATCTTGAGCAACGACGCAGATACGGTTCCTGAACCTGATGCGTTATGGAAATATGTCAATTATTTCATCCGCCAAGATTCCATCAATATCTCTGCCATTACGGCGAATATGGATGTTCAAAATCGCACAACGATCGTAGGGAAATCACAAACCGTTGAATTTTCAAGTATCGTAGGAATTATCAAACGGACCCAGCAAGCCGTTTTCGGCGTCATCTATGCCTATAGCGGTGCCAATACGATGTATCGCCGCGCGGCATTGATGGACGTGGGTCTGTTTCGACAAAATCGAGCTACAGAAGACATCAGTATTGCCTGGGACCACCAATTCCGAGGTTGGCTGTCTTTATTTGCTTCACGAGTGATGTTTTTCATGGAGGTGCCAGAAACACTCAAGATGCTCTACCGACAACGGAAACGCTGGGCGAAGGGCGGTACAGAAGTATGGCTGACCAACTTTAAAAAGGTCTTTTTGCATCCTTTTGAAAACATTGGTCGAACCGCTATGTTTGTCGATCAAACATTAAGTATCATCTGGTCATTCTTTTTCTGGCTTTCATCTGCCTTGTTTGTCTTTTATCTGATCTATTATGGTGCAACTGGGAATTACGAACGGATCTATCATATGTTTACGATGGCCTTTCTCTTCGTTTGTTTCGAGATGATTGCGGGGGTCATGCAGCTATTCACCAGCCTCTTGGCGGATGATAACCGCAGCAAGCTGAAGTATTTCCGTTTTGCTCCTTTTTACATGCTGTTTTACTGGATGATCAATGCCATAACGATCGTCACTACCTTTATTCCAGCCGTCAAGACCATCCTTGGCTACGGCAGCGGCGTTTGGGTCAGTCCAGAGCGAACCGCGAAAAAAACCGAAGAATCTTAACGAATACACCTTCCCTGGATAATAAAAAACAAGTCTGAGTTTTCTTCAGACTTGTTTTTTTGCCATTAAGGTTCAGAAAGATAGTAAATCTCACGATTTTGGTATGGATAACGAGTTTGCGAAAATTCGAAAGGTCGTCCGTCGGAGAGACGAGCAACTTGTTCTAATTCTAAGATCGGATCATTGGGATCGACTTCTAAATATTTGATATCATAGGAATCCGCTTTGTCGGCACGGATTTTACGTATGGCGGGACCTATTTTGAGATGTAAGGAATCAGTGATATATCGATAGATCGAGTGTTCAAGGATCGCCATATCAATATCGGGAATGGTTTTGATGGGCATGATCGTGTATTCCAATTCAAAGGGTTCGTTATCAACATAGCGCAGTCGTACGATATCATAAACAGGTTCGTTTTCTCGCAAAGACAAGTAATCCATTTCGTTGGCTTCTGGAAAACGTACATTGAAACTAATGATTTTACTTTGCACTTTATGCCGTCCGCCATATCGGTTGACTAAACCGATATACTCATTGATCTGTCCTTGGTAGGTCGCTGAATTGACATAGGTGCCATGACCTCTTTTGGTAGAAATCAGGCCTTCTTGCTTCAATTGATTTAGCGCTTTTTGGATCGTCATTCGCGAGGTTTGAAATCGTTTGGCTAACGCCGTTTGTTCCGGTAGTTTTGATAAAGCTGGAAAAACACCTTCATAAATATTCGTCCGCAACTGATCAACGATCTCTTTGTATTTTGTCATAGTCATCACTCCTTATGTAAAGAAATTCATGGACTTGAGTTTTGTTTGAAGGGGATAAAAACAAGGTCTATCACTAAAGAATCAGCTGAAATTCACATGTATAGAAAAAGCTTTGCATATGTTTTTGAAAAATTTACATGCCTATTTCACCTAATTATAATAGGTTTTGTAAGCGAATACAAACGATGGAGGAATCAATATGACAAAATTTTATTGGGGGAACAGTGTCAGCAGTATGCAGACAGAAGGTGGTTGGAATGAAGGCGGTAAAAGCTTATCCGTTTATGATATACGGGAAGCTTCGGAACAGGCTAGCGATTGGCATGTAGCAAATGATAACTATCATGTGTATACAGAAGATTTTGATTATATGCAAGATTTGGGGATGAACATGTATCGTTTCCAAATTTCTTGGTCAAGGGTCGTTCACGATGGAGATGGTGCCTTTAATGAAGAAGGGATCGCCTATTACGATCGTTTTATTGATGATCTGTTAGCTCGAGGGATCGAGCCTATGATTTGTTTGTACCATTTTGATATGCCTCTGCATCTGGCGAAAACCTATAACGGGTTCATCAGCAAAGAAGTGAAGGACGCATTCATTCGTTTTGGAAAAGAAATGGTGGATCGTTTTGCGGATAAAGTCCATTATTGGTTAACCTTTAACGAACAAAATCTTTTCCACCAAGACCATGGTTTTAAGATCAGCGGCTATTTAGAAGGGGAAGAAACGACAGAAGAATTGTATCAGATTTTCCACAATGTCATGGTTTGCCATGCAGAACTCTGTAATTATCTTCATGAAACAACAAATGCGAAGATCGGCGGCATGCTGGCGTATTCTGAGGCGTATCCAGCGACTTGTCGTCCACAAGACATCAAAGCAGCAAGAGAGTTTGATGAATTTGCGAACTTTACTTTATTAGATTGCTATGCGCACGGCAAGTATTCGGCAGCACAAGACCGATACGTGAAAAATCATCAACTCAATATGAATATTTTACCTGGGGAATTAGAAGCGATCGCAGCGCAGAAAAATGATTACATTGCCTTTAGCTATTATGCTTCTTCTACCTTGAATGCTGAAAAAATTCCTGAAGGAACGCCGCCGAATCGGTACATGACTTTTGGAAAACAAGACAATCCGTATATCGAAACGACGGAATGGAATTGGCAAATTGATCCGCTCGGCTTCCGTGATGTCTTAAATAAAGTCTATCAGCGGTACCGCTTGCCAGTGTTTCCGATTGAAAACGGGATTGGTGTCAGAGAGCATTGGGATGGCAAAGAACCGATTCAAGATGATTACCGTATTGCCTATCATCAAGAGCATATTCGAGCGATGTTTGAAGCGATGGTGGAAGATGGAGTGGTCTGTCTTGGGTATCTTGGTTGGGGGCTGATCGACATTTTGAGCTCGCAAGGTGATATGGAGAAACGATACGGACTCGTGTATGTCAATCGTGGCAACCATGAGTTGCGAGATATGAAACGTGTACCGAAAAAATCGTATGAATGGTTCAAAGAAGTGATCAAAACGAATGGTAGTACGATCTATACAAACCCATATACAGAATAGGAGGAACAAAAATGGCAGCAGAAAAGCGCACGTTTTTAGATAAATTTACAGAGTTTTCGGTCCGTCTCGGCAATCAGGTTCATCTCAAAAGTCTTCGTGATGCGTTTGCGACCTTAATGCCTGCCTTTATTATCGCAGGGATCGCTGTGTTGTTTAATAATGTCTTCTTTCCATGGTTTTTAGAAGGGGCTGCCTTGGCGCGAATGCAAGTGTTTGGCAATTCCATCACCAATGGAACATTGAATATCGCCGGTCTGCTGATCGCCCCGATGATCGCTTATTTTCTTTGCCGCAACAAAAACAATCCGAGCGCCATCAATGCAACCTTTGTGGCAACGACTTGCTTAGTGGTCATGTTGGCGATGGTTCATGCCGTGATGCCAGAAGGCGCTCAAGCAGAAGTGACCATCAGTGGTGTGATGCTATTTGACGATGTCGGGACCAAAGGGATGTTTTCTGGAATCATTTGTGGGTTAGTTGCCACGGAATTATTTATTCGACTGTCAGAAAACAAGCACTTAAAAATCAATTTAGGGGATCAAGTTCCTCCTGCCGTCAGCAAATCCTTCAGCACGTTGATCCCTGCTATTTTGGTGATTTCCTTCTTTGCCGTAGTTGCGACCGTGCTAGCAGCCTTTGATACCGACCTGATTCAAATCATTTCAACAGTGATCCAAGAACCACTGCGTTTGTTGAACACATCGATTTTTGGGTTCTTGATCATCTATTCAACGGGCAATTTTCTGTTTACTTTAGGCATTCACCAAACCGTCATCAATGGCACCTTGTTAGATCCATTGCTGTTAGTCAATATGAATGAAAACATGCAAGCCGTGCAAGAAGGCGCTACGCCACCCAATATCTTAAATTCAGCATTCGTGACGGTTTTCGCACAACTAGGCGGGACTGGATTTACGATCAGCTTGATCATTGCAGTGCTCTTATTCGTCCGCAATTACCAACCTTTTCGGGATGTCGTCAATCTATCCCTAGCTCCGGGTATTTTTAATATCAACGAGCCAATCATCTTTGGTTTACCGATCGTCTTCAATTTACCCATGATCATTCCCTTCGTTGCAAGTCCAATTGTTGCGACGTTGATTGGCTACTTTGCTACCGCAGTAGGATTCATTGAGCCGCTTTCTGTGATGGTTCCTTGGACGACACCACCAATTCTTAGTGCATTGTTGGCATCAAAAGGGGATTTTAAAGTTGTTTTGGTTCAAGTGATCATCATCGTCGTTTGTGTAGCAATCTATTTTCCATTTTTAAAAATCGCTCAACGGGTTGCAATCAAATCTGCTGAATTGGAGCGGGCAGAATAAACAAAACAGGATGAATCCTATACTAGAGTGACCTACAAAAGTTAGAACAAAATTCTAACGTTTTGGGGGTCACTATTTTTTGAGGTGATTTTTTTACTAAGTTTCTATTTTGAACTTTAATTAAATGGTATACTATCCCAAAAGGAGCGACTATGAAACTATCAGAAATGCAAAAAGCGATCTATCAAAACAAAATCGATCACCAATTCAATGTCACAAATATTGAAAAAGAGTTTTTGGCTTTATATGGTGAAATAGGGGAAGCCTTTGACGCGTATCGGAAGCAACAAGAGGTAGGAGAAGAATTGGCGGATGTGGCGATTTATCTTCTTGGGTTAGCGGAAATCCTTTCCATCGATCTTGAAGCAGAGATTCATAAAAAAATGGCCGTCAACCAAAAGCGCCGTTATACCAGTTATGGCAATGGCTATGCAAAACGAATCGATGATTGATACACGCAGAAAAATTAGTGGATTCTACGAGTATAGGCTCTTACCGAAATAGAAATGGAAGCAGGAGATAGGATGGAAAAGAACGTAAGCATGCGTGAATTAACAACGGCAGATTTAGCAGAAGTCGTGGACCACTATATTGCTGTATTTTCAGCAGAACCATGGAATGACCAATTGACAGTGCCGCAAATCACCGACTATGTATCATCAATGATGGCAATGAATACTTTTATTGGTTATCGACTAACAGATCGAGCATCGAATGAATTGATTGGTCTTTCTTTAGGCTTTATCAAGCCCTGGTATCAAGGAAAAGAGTATGTGATCGATACCTTTTTAATTACTGGCACGCACCAAGGAAAAGGCTTAGGTTCCACTTTTTTAGAAAGGATCAAAGAGGATCTACTCAAGAAAGAGATCCCAACGATCCTGTTAGATACTGAAGAAAGTATGCCCGCAGCGGATTTTTATAAAAAGAATGGCTTTAAACCGCTACCAGATAATGTGAGCTATTATTTATCTCTAGATTAATTCAAGCATGTCAATAAATAAAAAAGTCTGCGAAAAAAATCGCAGGCTTTTTAGTTATGCACAGTTTCAACAGGTTTATCCACAATATGTTGTAGGAACGTGTTTTCGCCTACTAAATATTGTGCTTGATCCCCGTTGAAATAAGAAACTGTCGCTTCTTTGAGGAAGTATTTCCCTTTACTGCATTGATGGTAGTCATTCGGTGATTTTCAAGGTGACTTGGCAATGGTTGAGATAGAAAGTATCATAGCCTGCTTTTTTTCGATTACAATAAAGACGAGACTCGCAACCCTTCGGCGAAGCCTCGTCTTTTTACAGATCAACAGAAAAAGAAAACGCAGGAGTCTACGCTTTCTTTTTCTGTTCTTCTTTTTTCTTGTCTGTGGTCTGTACGGAATCTAGGGCTTTTTTGAAAATCTCTTCTTTTTTCGTTTTATAGTTATGTTGTCGTTCAGCATAAACTTTTTCTTTCGTCTTTGTTTTCATACTCGGTCACCTCTTCCTTTTTTTTTAAGTATAGCACGATTTCACAAACTCATGCAAATGCTTGGTTTTATCCTTGGTATTATAATCTTTTGAATAAAATAAATTGTGAAAATATTTCTTTCGGTAGAAGTGAGTGACTTCTCTATCAAATAATTCGTATCCAGTTGGAAGCGATGTAACAGGATTTCATCATAGCGTCGATCACACTGGTGAAAGAAGCATTCTTTTTGAAAAAACTTTTTCACAGGATCCCTTGTGTAAAAAAGGAATGATAAATGGGTGATTTTAGTATCGATTTTTGAAGAATGGGATAAGAAAAGAAATGTTATTCAAATAACAGTCTTGTTTTTCAAAAAGTGGGTTTGTTTGCAAAAAAATTCCTGTTTTTATTCGCGAATTAAAATAACGTTGAATGAAATAGCGTTTTTCTGTAGTTTATAGAAATCTTTGTAAATAGAGTGCCATTGAGCAACACCAAAGAGAAAGTGATCAAAAAGAATAACGCAGGAAAATAAATGACACGTTTTATTAAACGTAAAGTAAAAAAATACAAAACGAAAACAATATCAAAAAATATTAATTTTTGTTAAAATGGGGTACAGGGGGTGTTTTATTGGAATCTCGGAAAATCAAACGTAAGCGTTTAGTGAAACAAAAACGGTCCCTTTTCGTACAAAAAGGATTGGGTATCACAGCAGCGTTAGCATCAACATCAGGTGTCTTTACGTCTCTTGCTCATGCGACCGAAACGACGAACGCTTCGTCATCAACCAACACAACTGCTACTCTTGCCAGATCGTCAGCTGAAACGGCGATCAATCGACAATTTAAAACAACAGCTTCACTGAATGTTCGTTCAAATGCTTCAACAAGTGCCTCTATCGTAAGTGGTGTAGGAGCAAATACAACAATCACTGCGGTGGCTCAAAAGAACGGTACCTCAGTGAATGGCAATACAACATGGTATAAGCTATCAACAGGCGGCTGGATCTCAGGGGCTTATGTGAAGAGCACCTCAGGCTCCTCTTCTGCCAATACAGGCTCGTCCAATTCGTCGTCTTCTTCATCGGAAAAAGCAATTTCGAAATCAGTGAAAACGACTACTGCATTGAACGTCCGTTCAAATGCAACGACAAGTTCTAGTGTCGTACGCGGTTTGAGCAGTAATGCGACAGTACAAGTCGTTGCACAAAAGAGTGGTACATCGGTGAATGGCACGACCACTTGGTACAAATTGTCCACAGGCGGTTGGATCACGGCAGCATATGTCAAAGATGTGTCCAGTAGCTCCACAGGCAATAGTTCTTCTGGCGGCAATACAAGTGTTTCTGCAGAAACGGCTATCAGCAAGAACGTGAAAACAACAGCGGCATTAAATGTTCGTTCGAGTGCGTCAACAAGCGGCAGTGTCGTTGGCAGCCTAAGCAACAGCACGACGGTGAAGGTCGTTGCCCAGAAAAATGGCACATCCGTTGGCGGCACCAATGTTTGGTACAAAGTATCGACCGGTGGCTGGATCACAGCGGCATATGTGCGTGATGTCACGTCTAGTTCTGGAAATACAAGTAATAACAATAATTCAAACACAGGTTCAAACAATACTGGCTCATCAAACGGCTCAAGCAATGCGAGTGAGCAAGCCATCAATAAGACGTTCCAAACAACCACTGGTATGAATGTCCGCTCAAATGCATCAACTTCTGCAAGTGTAGTCAGCAGTTTGGGCAGCAATGCGACCTTCAAAGCAGTTGCTCAAAAACAAGGCACGTCAGTCAATGGCAATACCACTTGGTATAAGTTATCAACGGGTGGCTGGGTATCTGCAGCATATGTCAAAGAAGTCAGTGCAACGACTCCTGGCAACAATAACAACGCAGGCAATACCAATGTTCCAATGAGCGTGGATGGAGCAGCGATCGTTGCAGAAGCTAGAAAACATATCGGCACTCCTTATCAATGGGGAGGCAAAGGACCAGATGTTTTCGACTGTTCTGGGTTTACACGCTACGTCTTCTTAAAAGTGACGGGCAAAAACATCGGTGATTGGACAGTCCCACAAGAAAGCGCAGGGACGATCATTCCTGTCTCGCAAGCACAAGCTGGCGACTTGCTGTTCTGGGGTCAAAAAGGGAATACCTACCACGTAGCGATCGCTACCAGTAATACAAGCTATATCCATGCGCCAAGCACGGGTTATACAGTCACCGAAGCACAATCAGGCTTTTCGACTGCTAGCTTCGCTCTACGTGTGAAATAAATATTTCATTGAAAAGGCAAAGAGTTTGTCCTTTGTTAGAAACGCCCCTAAGAAAGCTGCAATCAGTTTTCTTAGGGGCGCTTTTTGTGCTGGGCGCAGATCCTCTAAAAGGTGGGTCTTTGCCCTGTTTTTTTGACAAAAAGGCCGATTTGTCAAAATCACTTGTTTTTACTGGTACAAATTTTTGTCAAAAAAAATAGTTACTGATACCATAAAAACGTACCAATATTAGGAGGGATCTACATGAGATATACGAACGGAAATTACGAAGCTTTTGCAAGAAGCAGAAAACCGAAAGATGTCGAAAAGAAAGAAGCCTATATTGTTGGTGGGGGATTAGCAGGACTTGCTGCGGCAGTCTTCTTGATCCGTGACGGCCATATGGCGGGTGAGAAAATCCACGTCCTTGAAGAACTTTCTTTATCAGGCGGTTCATTAGACGGAAAATTCATTCCCCATGATGGATTTGTGACCCGCGGCGGTCGAGAAATGGAAAATCATTTTGAGTGTCTGTGGGATCTATTTCGCTCGATTCCGTCTTTGGAGGTGGAAGATGCTTCGGTGCTAGATGAGTTTTACTGGTTGGACCACGATGATCCAAATTCGTCTAACTGTCGGATCATCCACAATCGCGGCCAACGAGCAGCAGATGATGGAGAATTTACCTTGTCTGCTACAGCACAAAAAGAATTAACCCAATTATTTATGACTTCAGAAGATCAATTGATCGGGAAAAAAATCGAAGATGTTTTTGGCGAAGAATTCTTTGAATCCAATTTTTGGCTATACTGGTGTACGATGTTCGCCTTTGAAAAATGGCATTCGGCGATTGAAATGCGCCGCTATGTGTTGCGTTTTGTGCACCATATCGATGGCTTGCCTGATTTTACTGCGTTAAAATTTACCCGTTACAACCAATATGAGTCATTGGTCAAACCACTACTTGCTTATTTGGAAGAACAAGGAGTTGATTTCCAATATGAATGCACCGTCAGCAATATCGATGTTCGGATCGTGGGCGAGGAAAAAGTTGCTCAAAAACTTGTGCTAGAAAAAGCGGGGGCAATCGAAGAAATTCCTTTGTCAGAAGATGACTTGGTCTTTGTTACCAACGGATCGATCACTGAAAGTTCCACGCAAGGGGACCATTATACCCCAGCGCCTATCTCAAAAGCACCTGGTGGCAGCTGGCGTTTATGGAAAAACTTGGCGGCGCAATCGCCTGAGTTTGGTCATCCAGAAGTCTTTTATGAAAACTTACCTGAAGAAAGCTGGTTTGTGTCGGCAACCGTCACTTGGCAAAATTTTGATGTGGAACCTTATTTAGAAAAATTGACCCATCGCAAGTTGCGAACAGGCAGAATCGTCACTGGCGGGATCATCACCATCAAAGATTCCAATTGGATGATGAGCTTTGCGACCCATCGCCAACCGCACTTTAAAGAACAAAAAGACCAACAAACGATCACATGGGTGTATGGATTGTTGTCAAATACGCCAGGAAACTACATCAAAAAACCAATTGAACAATGTTCTGGACAAGAAATCGTGCAAGAACTGCTGTACCACTTAGGTGTGCCGGAAGCAGAAATCCAACGCATTTCAAAAGAATCAAGTGTGGCAGTTCCAGTCTACATGCCGTTTATCACTTCTTACTTCATGCTGCGTGAACCAGGGGATCGGCCATTGGTTATTCCAAATGGCTCCAAAAACTTAGCTTTTATCGGTAATTTCGCAGAGACTGAACGAGACACTGTATTTACAACAGAATATTCCGTTCGGACCGCCATGGAGGCTGTTTATCAGCTATTAGCTGTGGAACGCGGGGTACCAGAAGTGTTTGCTTCCGCTTATGATCTACGTACTTTGGCCAAAGCTGTCTATTATCTGACCGATAAGAAAAAAATCACGGAAATGGAGCTACCATTTATCGAACGTAAACTATTGGAAGGCTTCGTTAAGAAAACCGAACATACCTACATTGGCGATCTGTTGAAAGAAAACCATTTGATTTAAATAAAGCGCAACGACAACGAGGCGAAAGAAACTGCTCGTTGTCGTTGCGTCTTTTATTTACTTTTCCAACGCTGTTTGAACGATCCTTATTCCTCAGATAAAATCCGTACTTGGATCTCTGTCAAATAAGCTTGCTCGTTGCTAAGGGTCGTTTCGTGGATCGATCGTTCATAGAAGTAGTCATCGATTTGCCATTGGTGCGTCGCAATCAGCTGCTTGAGTTTTTGATAGAACTGCTTCAATCCTTCGTCATCCCCCTGATAAATGGCGGTTAAATAGTATCCTGCCGGTTTCACGAAGGAAGCACGTTGTGGTTCTTCTTGCCGCACGTAAACGTAGTCGATGTCTTGCGTATCGTCTTTGTTCGTCCGAATCATAAAACCATATTCGTTATTTGAGAAAAGATAAGGCTGTGCCATCAAAAGGTCGTAGGCTTGGGTGATCATCTCTGGGATGCTGCTACCGTTTAATCTAGGACTAAGGGCGAAATATTCCTCTGGCTGTTCCTTCAAGGTGAAGGGGAAAGTTTTTTCTACAGCTAGGTGCAAATCCGCCGCTTTTCGTTCGATGATTTTTTTGATGTTGGTCAACTGCTGAATTTTTTCATCAATGGTTTGCCGCTTGGCTTCCAATAAGTTTCTCATGGTCTCGGCATCCCCCCGCAACGCTGTTTGGATCTCTTTTAAGGGCATCGATAATTCTTTCAATGACAGGATCAATCCGAGATCCAAAAGTTGATCAAGGGAATAATACCGATACCCGTTCTCGTCTTTGCTGTTTGGTTGAAATAGCCCAATCTCGTCATAATAGTGGAGTGTCCGAGGATTGATCCGCGCTAAGCGTGCCATTTCCGATACTTTTAATTTGGTTTTCATGGCGTTCCTCCTTGACTTTACAGTTACTGTAAACTTTATACTAAGGATAGTCAACTACTGGGAGGAAGATAGAATGAATAAACAAGTAACATATCGACCATTTAAACGAGAAGATCTGCCTGCGCTTGTGCAAGTAATTATTGATAGCTGGAACTACGACAAGCAATTTGACAAGATGACCGCCAAGCACTTTGCTCATGTCTTTTTGTGTTATGAACTTGCCCGTGCGACCTATTCACGTGTGGCTCTTTTTAATGGTGAAGCTGTCGGTATCTTATTAGCAGACAGTAAAAGAGGGAAGAAGCTTCATCCAATGCACTATTGGGGGAAAACGATGTGGCATGCTGGCTGCTTACTGCTTACGAAAGAAGGGAGAAACACGCTGCTGCATTATGCCAAAGAGGTGGTTGAGTTAAATCAAGCGATGTTGAAAGATTTACAAACTCCTTTTCAGACCGAAGTTGGTTTGTTTGCCGTTAGTCCCAAAACACAAGGATTGGGTGTAGGCAAGCAGCTCTTTACTTCCTTTTTAGCGATGGTCCAGCAGGAAAAAACGGCTCCGTTTTTCCTTTATACCGATACTACCTGTAATTACGGTTTTTATGAGCATATGGGCTTGAAGCGGGCAGCTGCTGTGAAACGCTGGATCAAAAAGCCGATCAAGAAGGAAATCGAGTTTTATATCTATACTTCCTAAGAGTGCAGCGACGCACTCTTTTTTCATTGGCTAGTATGGTAAACTGGAAGCAAAGAAGGACAAGAAAGTTGTTTTCGTTTTATGGAAATGGCGCTTATTCTGGTCGAAAGCGATAGATCAATCCGCTTTCGTAAAAAGGATGGGGAATGGGAAAGGATGGTTTATTTGGAAAAAAAGCAGATAGGGTTTATTTTAAGTGATATTGATGGGACGATCTTGGATCATAAGCATCAAATCGATCTGGATTTGATTGAAGAAATCAAACGATTGAAGCAGCAAGCGGTTCCTTTTGTTTTGGCTTCCGCTCGCTCCCCGAAAGGAATGCTACCGATAGCTCAAGAGTTAGGGCTAGAAGACTGGCCCTTGGCTTGTTACAACGGTGCCCTGATTGGACGATACGATCAACAGGGCACACTGGTACCGATTTTCAGTCATGAGGTCAAAAAAGCAGAGGCAAAGACTTTGGTCGCGCGCATCAAAGCTGATTTTCCTGATGTTTCCATCAATGTCTACTCTGGTGATCAGTGGTATTGCGAAAGAGTGGACCAATGGGCACAGGCAGAAGCGGCAATCACCAAAGAGACTCCTGTGGAAACTTCATTAGAACAACTGTTGGCACAAGAAGCTTTTGAGGTTCATAAGTTTCTTTTGATCGGCACAACGGCAGAAATCCAAGCGCTTCATGCTGCCTGCCAGAACGCTGGATTTTTAGAAAGCGCCTTTTATTTATCCAAAGAGAATTATTTGGAAGTCACTCATCAAGCTGTGGGAAAAGATAAGGCGCTAAATGAATTAGCGGCCTATTTCCAAGTGCCGCTGGCGCAAACCTTAGCGATCGGCGATAATTTTAATGACCTGCCAATGATTGCTTCAGCTGGTATCGGTGTTGCGATGGAGAATGCGCCCGATTTGGTCAAAGCAAAAGCTGATTTTGTGACGGCTAGCAATACAGACCATGGGGTTGCTGATGCATTGCGGCGATTTGTTACAGAATAGATAAAAAAACTAGGTTTTTTGAACAAATTGATTGACTTTCATTTCTACTCTCCTTAAACTTTTAGCTATACCTAAAAAGGTAAGTGTTTGTTGGAAAGAAGGAGAAAAATGAATAAGAAGATCGAGAAGACATTGACCAAATTTGCCGAGCCGTTGGGGCTCTCAGTTGATACTTCCACCGGGGTGATTTATGGAACGTATCATAGTTATAAACTTTTTTTAGTTCAAGAGAATAACAATAGTTATTCGCTAGTGGCCCATTTTTCACTTAGCAAAGATGGGGAACTTCCCAACCAAGAAGAAGTCAAAGAAGTTTTAAGTGAGTCAAAAGAGATCACCGACTGTGTGATCCAAGGATATCAAGTTGCCTATACATTACGCGGAGCGATGACGGCAGGGAAAACTGTGGATAAGATCCGTACTGCGTTGGACCAGTTGACGAATTTTTTGAAGAATAAAGGCTTCCAAAATGCTTGTACCTTCTGTGGCGCGGTCACTGAACCGGTTTCGCTGTATGCGATTGGCGGCGCTCCCGTCATTGCCTGTGAAGCTTGCTTTAAGAAACAACAAGAAGCGGTCCTTGCACAAGAACGGGAAAAAGGGCAGAAAAAAGAAAATTGGCTAGCTGGAACAGTGGGCGCGTTTCTTGGTTCACTGATTGGTGCTGGCGCAATTATTTTATTAGGACAACTGGGGTATGTTGCTGCATTGTCTGGAATCGCAATGGCGATCTGTGCCATCAAAGGGTATGAATTATTAGGTGGAAAACTCAGTACAAAAGGTATTATTAGTAGTATCATCGTCATGATCATTATGGTCTATGTCGGGAATCGTATCGACTGGTCGATCAGTGTAGCGAATTATTACACGGATGTTGATGTCTTCTATGCTTTCCGTATTTTACCTGATTTGATTCGTGAAGGGTATTTGGAAGCGAGTCAATATTATGGGAACTTAGGTCTGGTCTATCTCTTTACGGCGATTGGGGCTGTGCCAACTATTATCGCTGCGGTACGAGATGGTAAAGTGACGCGTCAAAGCTATAAAATGGAGTAATCCACTCTTCTATCCAAAGATAAAAAAACACAAAGCGCGATCTCTTTCGCTTTGTGTTTTTTGTTTTTGTGTCATAAATAATAACATGCAGTGTTAACATAAAAAATAAATAATAATAAAATGAGAAAAATAGCTTGCTTTTATAATTAATATTTATTAAAATCTTATTTACATTCAGAGTTTTGTAATAATTCTGAAAATTTTGGATTTTTATAAGGGGTAGGTAAGATGAAGAAAAAATGGGGATATGGTGTCATCGCTGTTTGTGGAATCGTATTAGCAGGTTGCTCAACAGGAGGGACATCAAGTACAGGTGAAAGTTCAAGTGGTAGTGGGACAGCAGCTGCCGAACAAATTTTTAATGTTGTGGTTCAACAAGAAATGCCTAGTGCCGATCTATCCTTAGCCACCGATACGATCAGTTTTAGTGCTTTAAATAATGTGTATGAAGGGTTGTACCGCTTAGATGCTGATAGTAAGCCCGAACCAGCAGGTGCCGCCGAATTAGCGGAAGTCAGTGAAGATGGTCTGACCTATAAATTGAAATTACGAGAAGATGCCAAATGGTCAAATGGAGAACCAGTAACAGCAGCGGATTATGTCTTTGGCTGGCAACGCACTGTAAGTGCGGAAACAGGTTCTGAGTATGCGTACTTATTTGCGCCCGTAACCAATGCCGAAGCGATAACTGCAGGTGATAAAGATGCCTCAGAATTGGGGATCAAAGCAGTCAGTGACTATGAATTAGAAATCACGCTGACGACACCTACGCCATACTTCCAATACTTATTGGCATTTCCATCCTTCTTCCCACAAAGCCAAGCAGTCGTAGAAGACAACGGCGATCAATATGCTTCAACAAGCGACAATGCCGTTTACAATGGACCGTTTGTGTTAGCTGGCTTTGATGGTCCAGGAACCGATACAGAATGGTCATATGAAAAGAACGACCAATATTGGGATAAAGATACAGTGAAACTTGATACGATCAATGTCAGCGTCGTAAAAGAATCATCGACCTCCTTGAATCTATTCCAGGATGGGCAAGCGGACGACGTCATCTTAACAGGAGAATTGGCGCAGCAAATGGCCAATGATGAAGCATTTGTGTCAGAACCATTAGCCCGTACTTCCTATATCGAGTTGAATCAGCGAGAAGAAGATTCGCCATTCCGCAATGAGGATCTGCGTAAAGCAATCTCTTATGCCATCGATCGTGATGCATTAGTGACATCGATTTTAGGTGATGGCTCATTGGCTTCCACAGGATTGATACCAAAAGGAATGACCTTTAACCCAACTGATAATACTGATTTTGTCGATGAAGCGGAAAGTGTCATTGAATACGATCAAGAAAAAGCCAAAGAACATTGGGAAAAAGCCAAAGAGGCTTTGGGAATCGATTCTTTAAGTTTTGAAATTTTGGCCTCTGACACAGACTCAACCAAAAAAGCCATTGAATATATTCAAAGTGCGATTCAAGATACGCTTGATGGGGTGAAAGTTAGCCTAAGTCCCGTACCTTTCTCTGTTCGTCTTGATCGTTCAAACTCAGGTGATTTTGATGTCGTTATGGGTGGCTGGGGTGCTGACTATGCGGATGCCAGCAGTTTTACAGATCTATTTGTAACCGATAATTCATACAACCGGGGTCGTTGGACAAGTGAGGAGTACGATGCAGCAGTGAAATCATCTGCCACGACAAATGCTGGCAATCCAGATGCCCGCTGGCAAGATCTGTTGGATGCAGAGAAAATCATTATGGATCAACAAGGGGTTATCCCTGTGTACCAAAACGTTGAAGCTCATTTACGTGCACCAAAAGTAAAAGGGGTCGTTTCTCACGGTGCCGGTGCGCAATACGATTACAAGTGGGCAGTTATTGAAGAATAAGCGTCTAAAGAAGAAGCTGGTTTTGCGTAAGCAAGCCAGTTTTTTTCTTGAGCTTTGTTCTTACTTACACAATGTTAGTAATGAGAGCGGATGCAATTGTTTATAAAAAAACAAAAAAAGTTGGCAAGGGATCAATGATCAACTTGCCAACCTCGTTTTTTGTTCATCTATTTCACAGAAATCCAGTGAAAGATTATTCGCTAACTGTTACGTCACCTGTTACAGAAGCGCCATCTTCGTCAAGTGTTGCTGAATCTTGGAATTCTTTTGAAGTGAATGTTACGTTACCTTCAACTTTTGCACCGTTCAATACAAAGCCGTTAGCATTCACTTTAACGTCACCTTTGATTACACCGTGAACGATGTTGAAGTTTTCTGAGTTAACGATCAATTTAGGAACAGTTACTGTGTATTCAGCTGTTACGTTGCGGTCTTCATCTTGTGAGTACAATGCAAATTTACGGTAGATATCAGCAGAGTCGTCACCTTTGTCGTGGAATTCGCCATCAACGGTTACATCGTTATCAAATGTCATGTCGCCAGTTACAGCAACGATCCAGTTACCATCTGCGCTCAATGCTTTTTCGATCACTGAAGTTTGGTCACTGATAGAAGCAGTTGAAACAACGTCATCTGATGATTCAGTTGATGCAGCAGTTGAAGCTGCTGTTGATGATGATGAGCTTGCAGCTGTATCGTTATCTGAACTACATGCAGCTAAAAGAGTGCCTCCCATAAGCAATGATGCAGCGATTAAAGTGATTTTAGTTTTTTTCATGTTTCCTTCTCCTTTGTATTCCCATAGTTTTCTTAAAAACAAAATGATTATACCATACCGAAGTGAAGTTTGTGAAACAAAAAACATAAATGAGGAGAAATTTAATAAATAGCAGTCTAGGATTAAAAAAAATTCAAATTCACAGATGGGAGAGGTAGGAAAATTTCTGTAGGTTAAAAAAATCGTAGGTGGTTTATTGACAAAGATTAATGCTAAAATTTGAAGGAAGCTATAGTCTGAAAAAAAGGGGGGAAAGAATGAGTAAAGCTGAGTTTATTGTGGAGGATTTATTAAGCAAAATCTATCAAAAGAAGAGCAAACCCTCCCAAAAAATTCTTTCAGAAAGAAATCTCTCGGAAAAATATGAAGTATCGCGAAATACTGTTAGAAAAGCGTTAAAAAAATTGATCGATATAGGTGTTTTGGAAGCTGTCCCTAAAAAAGGTTATCTAATCAAGAAGACAAAAGTAAACCCAAGCTTGATCTACAGCTCGGTAACTGAAAAAAAGTCGAATCAAATAGAATCAAAAGTCCTTTTATTAAAAGAACGAGAAATGACAAAAAGAGAAGCGAATATCTTTGATGCCCAATTGATTGGATCTGTTTGGGAATTGAAGCGTCTACGCATTCTTGATCAAAAGGTAACGGAGATCCAAGAGTCGATTTTTCCTAAAAAAGTATTTCCTTATTTTGATGAAGAGATGGGGAAAGGTTCGATTCAGAAACTATTGATTGATGCTGGTTATTATATCTCTCATAGTTTGACGAGTTTTGAAGCTGTAAATCTCTCGGAGCAAGATGCGCAAGTCTTTCATCTTAAAAAAAATAGTGCTGCAATGAAAGTCACCAGCCGAACGATTACTACTGAGGGACTGATTGTTGAGTTAACTTCAAGAATTGCTGTAGATTATAAAGGGACTTTCCGTTTGCCATTTAATAAAGAAACCTTCGATTTTCGACATCAACAAGATAAACTTCATGATTTTTGATTTTTCTGGTACTTTTTATAGATGGATTTCTATCTTTAAAAGGTACCAGATTTTTTGTGAAACCTTTTTAAATCAAAAATTGTAAGCCTTTTTATAAAATTGTGTTTTTCTTTTTCTATGATAAATTTTAGCTATCAAGAAAGAGGAGTGATAGTTATGAGCAAAGGATTTCCCTACAAGTTTTTATTTGGCGGAGCCATTGCAGCAAACCAAGCGGAAGGAGCCTACCAAGAGGGGCTCAAGGGATTGGGAATCTGCGACATTTTACCGGTGGGGAAAGATCGATTACTGACGATTGATCCTCAGTTAAAAAAAGATCACTATTATCCTTCCCATAAGGCAATCGATTTTTATCATTATGTTGAAGAAGACATTGCTTTGTTAAAAGAAATGGGTCTACAATGCTTTCGTTTTTCAATCAACTGGGCGCGACTTTTTCCACGTGGCGATGAGAAAGAAGCGAATCAAGAAGGAATAGACTTTTACCATCGCTTGATTGATGGACTAATAGCTGCAAAGATCGAACCAATCGTGACCATCTCTCATTATGAAACACCATTATTCTTGGCGACAGAATACGGTGGCTGGAAAAATCGGCAACTGATTTCTTTTTTTCTCAATTATTGTGAGGTGATTTTTTCAGAATATGGTAAAAAGGTCACTTATTGGATGAGCTTTAATGAAATCAATAATATTGTAAAAATTCCGTGGTTTGCGGGTGCTTTAAGAACTGAGGAAGACGAAAATCCTGCACAAGCGCAATATCAAGCAGCTCATCATATGTTCGTTGCCCATTCTTTAGCAAACAAATCATTGAAGAAGATAAATCCTAAAGCAAAAATGGGCTGTATGCTTTCACTTAGTGGTGTGTATCCTGATACACCCAATCCGAAAGATATATTTGGTAGTTATGAGTTTCGCAGAAAATCTTTGTTTTTTTCAGACGTGATGATCCGAGGTGCCTATCCAGCATATTCTAAACGATTATTTGAAGAGTTATCTATTAATCTTGAAATAGAAAAAGGCGATTTAGAAACGATTCAATCCTATACGAGTGACTATTTAGCATTCAGTTACTACTTAACGACAGTCTACTCTCATGATTTAAAGATGAAGACGGGAACTGGCGGTCCACAAGGGAAAAAAAATCCCTATTTAGTAACTTCGCCTTGGGGCTGGCAAATTGATCCTTTGGGATTGCGGTATGTTTGTAACGAATTGTATGATCGCTATCAAATTCCTTTAATGATTGCTGAAAATGGCCTCGGCATGGAAGATCACATAGACGCTAATGGCAAGATTATCGATAAAGAACGCCAAAACTATTTAAGAGATCATTTGCTTGCCTTATCTGAAGCCATCCATGATGGCTGTGAAATCCTTGCTTATACGTGGTGGGGGATCATAGATATTGTAAGTGCAGGCACAGGAGAAATGAATAAAAGATACGGTTTTATCCACGTAGATGTTGATAATGAAGGGAACGGAACTTTTGAGCGTCGCAAGAAAGACAGCTTTGCGTATTACAAAAAAATAATCGAACAAAATAATAATCTAGCTGATATGTAGGAGGGAAAATTATGTCTTTTTTTGATTCTTTTGCGAATAAAATCGGCCACACTGCCGAAGCAATCAATCAGAATAAATATCTTTACAGTATTAAAACAGCCTTTACCGTTTATATGCCATTTATTATTGTTGGCTCGTTCGCAACTTTATTTAACACTATTCTTTGTTCTGAAGAAGTCGGTTTGGCGCAATTTGCAACTTTTTCTTTTTTAAGCGCTATCGGTCCAGCTTTTACAGCAATTAATTATGCAACTATGTCGACGATGAGTATTGCCATTGCCTTTTTGATTGGGAAAACTATTGGGCAAAGAAATGGTGTGGATGAAAACTATAGTGCGTTAGTAGCAGTCGTTTCATTTTTGACAATCGTGCCACAAGCGATCGTAACAGTAGTGGAAGGAATGGAGGACATCCTAACTAGTGGTATTGCAACAACAAGTATCAATGCACAAGGATTGTTTGTAGCGATGCTAATTGCTACTCTTTCAGTAGAACTTTTTTCTTGGTTAATGAAAAAAGAAAAATTAAAAATCCGAATGCCAGAAAGTGTACCAAGCGGAATTGCTCGGTCTTTTAATTCTTTGATACCAGTACTGCTCGTTCTTCTAGTATTTTCAATTATTAGTACCGTTATTTTCAATTGGACGGGCAATTATTTAAGTGACATTATCTATAATACATTGCAAGTACCGATGCAAAAAGTGATGCAAAACGGTCCTGTTGGAATCATTTTATTGGCTTTTGCTTCAGCCATTTTTTGGGTCTTTGGTCTGCATGGCAATATGGTAATCATGCCTATCTTAAGTCCATTGGCGTTAGCAGGTCTTGCAGACAATATTGCGCAAGTTCAAGCAGGAGAAGCTGCTACAAATCCGTTGACCATGACATTCTTTCGAGTATATGTGGTAATGGGTGGGGCTGGAGTGACGATTGCCTTGATTCTCTCTTTACTGGTTTTTTCAAAAAGAGAAGATCAAAAACTCATTTCAAAACTAGCTTTGATTCCAGGAATTTTCGGTATAAACGAACCGCTAGTCTATGGATTACCGATCGTTATGAATCCAATTTTTGCGATTCCATTTATCCTTTCGCAATTGATGGCTACCGTTGTTGCTTACATTGCTACAGTGACCCAGATTATTCCAGCAGCTAGTGTAGAAGTGCCGTTTGGATTGCCCTTATTTGTCAATGCTTTCGTAGGTTACCAGAGTTTTGCGGCCATTTTGGTTCAAGTAGTTATTTTGGTTCTAGCCTTTTTGATCTATACTCCATTTGTTTTAGCTTCGAACCGTATGAGAGGTAGCGAAACGGGCAACAAATAAGCAGATTTTTCCTATAAAAAAACAAACACACGTCCAGTCATGTGAGCGGAAGCTTCTTTCCGCTATCGGCTGTGCGTGTGTTTTTTGTGCTACATGCGCTTTCGATCCGTCAACTGCTTGAACTTCGATACGATCAAATCCATGATGAACTGATACATAAAAGCATGGGTTTGAAAATGGGTTTGATGAGGGAAGATGATTGCTTCTTGGACAAAGGGCAGTTCCGAGATCTGTGGATTAGCGGTGATCACGATGACTTTGGCTTTGGTTCGATCGAAGAAATCTTTCCGTGGTGTTCCATTTCGAATTTGCTGTTTCGTTAGGTAGTCACCGGAGTTGGTAAAAATGATAAACAGCGATTCTTCATCAGCGGTCTTGATGATTTCTTCCTGTACGAGATCGTCTTGGAAGGTCCGAATGAACTTGCCGTTGTATGCTAGTTTGATCTGGAAATCAATAGCAGCCGATTCTGAGAATAAAATTCCAAAAGCAAAGACATTTTTATGCGTCACAATGGCTTTTGCGACCCGTTCGATGGTTGGCAGATCAAGATGATGACGCAGATAATCGATGTCTTGTACAACTGCGTCAAAATAGGAGTCTACGCCCTCTTGCTCTAAGGCAGACAAAATATTCGAACGATAATTCAGGGGATTGTTGAAGCGGTTTTCGATAAAGGCAGCGTTGTCTTTTAGATCGCCATAATCATCAAAGCCCAAGGTGCGAGCGAATTTTGAAACGGTTGACTTTGACACATGGCAAAGAGCAGCGAATTCACCAATGCTTAGAGTTTGGATCTGATCATAATGGTTGATCATGGTCAAACCGATATAGTAGTTGGTGGAATCAGTGGGTGCATTATTTAAAAGATTCAATAAACGAATGATTAAGAGGCCCATTTTCTTTCCTTTCTTGTAAGCAGTTTCCAAATTGCGAACTTTCGCAGGTGAGAGAAAAAAATCTGCTATAGTAACGCCATAAAGCGCTTTATAAATCAAACACGGGAGTGAGTCATTTGGCGAAAGATTATTCAAAACTTGCTAGTGAAATTATAGCACAGGTCGGTGGGGAACAAAATATCGTTAGCCTGTATCATTGCATCACTAGATTGCGTTTTAAGTTGAAAGATGTCGAGTTGGCACGAAAAAATAAGGATAAGATTCAGCAGCTTGATGGGGTATTGTCTGTCATTGAAGGAAATGGCCAGTTTCAAGTCGTGATCGGTAATCATGTAGCGGATGTTTTTCAAACGATCATGAGTAAGTATTCGATCCAAAATGCTTTGGAAAGTGATGGGGATGCCGAAGAATCAACAGAAAAACAAGGCAATGTATTTATCCGATTCTTCAATGTATTGTCTGCGATCTTTAATCCAATCATTGTTGCTCTTGCAGGGGCAGGGATGTTGAAAGCTTTGCTAGTTGTTTTTACAACCTATCATTTGATGGATGCGGAAGGAAGCACCTATAAAATATTAGCTGCTGCTGGCAATAGTGTCTTTTATTTCTTGCCTTTATTTTTAGCGATCAGTGCAGCGCGGATTTTCAAAGTCAATATGTTTATTGCTTTAGCAATCGTTGGGGCGTTGCTGGAGCCGAATTTTACAGCAATGGTGACGGAAAACGGTGTGACGGTTGATTTCTTTGGCATCCCAGCTGTGCTGATGGGGTATTCGGGTACCGTGATTCCAGCGATTGTTTCGATTTATATCTACTCGCACTTGGAACGCCTACTCAAACGGATCATTCCTAAGAGTATCGAGATTTTTGCTCTATCGCTAGTGGCTCTTTTGATCATGGTGCCTCTGACCGTTTTGATCATTGGACCGGTCGGTGTAATGCTTGGGGACGGTTTAGGCAATGCCATGAACTTTATCAGCGATAAGAGTGGGCTGTTGGCTGGCTTGTTGATCGGTGGCGGTTGGACATTCTTAGTAATGATCGGGATCCATTGGGGAGTTGTACCGATCATGGTCAATAACCTAGCGGTATATGGCTATGATACGCTGCGCCCGATGATCGCAGCAGCAACATTTGCGAGTGCTGGGGTTGCTTTAGGTGTATTTTTACGCTCTCGCAGAAAAGAAACCAAAGGCTTGGCGCTATCTTCTTTGCTTCCAGCATTGCTTGGAGGAATTACAGAGCCCATCGTCTATGGACTTTCGGTAAAATTTAAAAAGCCGTTGATTGCTCAAACCATCGTTGGTGCCCTTGCTGGTGCGTTTATGGGCATGATGCAAACCAAGGCCATCGTCTATGTTTTTCCAGCATTGACGACATTGCCAGCTTTCTTTGGGGACACCTTTGTGTACTATTTGATCGGCATTGCCTTTGCGTTCTTCGGTACTGCTATTTTGACCTATGTATTAGGATTTGAAGAAACGCTAGAACCTGTTTTAGAAGAAGGTGCAGGGCTGCAAGTGATGACACCAGTTGCTGGTGAAGCGATCACGCTTGATGATGTCAAAGATGAAGTATTTTCTTCTCGAGCAATGGGGGATGGATTAGCCGTTTATCCATCAGCCGGCGATATTTATGCGCCACTTACTGGTACGGTTGTGACAGTGTTTCCAACTGGACATGCTTTTGGGATCCAATCAGCTGCTGGGACGGAAGTGTTGGTTCATATCGGCTTAGACACGGTTGATTTAGCAAAAGGCGTGTTTGAGATTTCGGTGAAACAAGGGGATCAAGTCGTGAAGGGGCAAAAAATTGGCACCTTTGACTTAGCAAAAATTATTGAAAAAGGATATGATCCGACAACCATGTTGGTCTTTACCAGTGTGATCAAAGAAGATGCATTGACAGTTGTGGATCAAGCGAAAAAAGACGTTACCGCATTGGTAGCAAATGATTTATTAAAAGGAGCGATTTCATGAGTGTATTTCCAAAAAATTTCCTATGGGGCGGCGCAATCGCCGCAAATCAAGCCGAAGGAGCTTATTTGGAAGGAGGAAAAGGATTAAGCGTAGCAGATATTTTACCAGTTGGTGAAAAACGTATTGAGCAAGTTTCACTGCAGCTTGAGGAGGACAACTTTTATCCGAGCCATGAAGCCATCGACTTTTATCATCGGTACCCAGAAGACATTGAACTGTTTGCGGAAATGGGCTTGAAGTGTCTGCGTACCTCAATTGCTTGGAGTCGCATTTTTCCGAATGGGGATGAAACGGAACCCAATGAAGCAGGTTTACAATTTTATGATGATTTATTTGATGCCTTGAATGAAAAAGGAATCCAACCAGTTGTTACGTTAGCTCACTTTGAGACACCACTGCATTTGGTGACGAAATATGGTGGTTGGCAAAATCGTGCACTGATCGATTTTTTTGATCGGTATACAAAAGTGGTTTTTGCACGCTATAAAGGGAAAGTGAAATATTGGATGACTTTCAATGAAATCAACCATACCCATACGATCCCGTTACTCGCAGCAGGTATCGATGTGTTTTCTTTCGAGACTGAAGAAGAAAAATTACAGGCACTTTATCAAGCGAGTCATAATATGTTTGTTGCAAGTGCCAAAGCAGTTTTGAATGGGAAGGCAGTAGATGGAAACAATCAGATTGGCTGTATGCTGTCACTGAGTCCGATTTACCCTGCAACGTGCAACCCGCAAGATGTTTTTGAATCGTATCAACTGCGCCGTCGTTCCTTGTTCTATAGTGATGTGCAATTGCGAGGAGCGTATCCGGAATACTTCGACCGCATCGTGAAGGATAATCATCTGTTGCTGGACATTACAGAAGAAGATCTAGCGATCATTAAAGCGGGAACCTGCGATTATTTAGGCTTTAGTTTTTACCGCAGCTCATTGCATGAAACGGGCATGAAAATTTTAGGCAATACTGGCGGATTATTGGGGAAAAAGAATCCTTACCTAAAAGAAACTGCTTGGGGATGGCCGATCGATCCGTTGGCATTACGCTATGTTTGCAGCGAATTGACTGATCGCTATCAAAAACCATTATTTATCGTTGAAAATGGAATTGGTTTAAAGGATGTTGTCAATGAAGATGGATCGATCGTCGATGAAGAACGGATGGCCTATTTGAAAGACCATGTAGAAGCAATGGCGGAATCGATCAAAGATGGCGCAACGATTCTAGGCTATACATGGTGGGGACCAATCGATATCGTTTCTGCGGGGACAGGAGAGATGGAAAAACGATACGGCTTTATCTATGTTGATAAGCAAAAAGATGGTAGCGGAGATCTTTCCCGCAAGAAAAAAGCTAGTTTTGCGTATTATCAGCAAGTGATCGCCACGAATGGGGAAGCGTTGGCGTACGAATCATTTTTGAAAGGCGGCAAGTAAAATGAAAAGTTATTTTCCAAAAGATTTCCTCTGGGGTGGAGCAACAGCTGCCAACCAAGTTGAAGGAGGTTCTGGAATCGATGGAAAAGGCTTGTCGGTTTCTGATGTCTATCTATTCGATTCCTCCATGCCGAAAGAACGTTGGACTGACCAATGGCATATGATGACTCATCAGCAAGTTGCAGAAGCACAGGATCCAAACAGCACGAAATACTATCCGAAAAGACAGGGCATCGATTTTTATCATCACTTTAAAGAAGATATTCGTTTATTTGCTGAGATGGGCTTCAAAGCCTATCGGATGTCAATTGCCTGGACACGGATCTTTCCAAAGGGGGATGAGGTAGACCCAAACGAAGCTGGATTGGCATTTTACGACGCAGTCTTTGATGAGTGTTTGAAGTATGGGATCGAACCAGTAGTATCACTATCCCATTATGAAATGCCATTGTATTTAGTGACTGAGTATGGAGGATGGCCGAATCGGCAAGTGATCGACTTTTACGTTCGTTTTGCCAAGACGGTGATTGAGCGATACCAAAAGAAAGTCAAATACTGGGTGACTTTTAATGAAATCAATTGTGTCAAACACCATCCATATGTTAGTGTCGGGATCATTGAAGAAGGTCATCCTAATATTGAACAAGACAAGTACCAAGGGGCGCACCATCAATTTGTCGCCAGCGCAATCGTGACTGACTATTGCCATCGATTGATTCCGGATGCCAAGGTCGGCTGTATGATCAGCTATCAATTATTAACGCCGTACAGCTGTGATCCAGACGATGTTCAAAAAACAGTCGAAAGTCAACGAACCTCACTCTTTTTCAGTGATGTGCAGGCAAGAGGCTATTATCCAGCATATGCCAACCGCATGTTTGAAGAAAAAGGAGTGGAATTGGTGATCGAACCAGGAGACTTAGAAGTCATCCGGGAAAACCCTGTGGATTTTGTTTCCTTTAGTTACTATATGTCCAGTGCAGTCAGCGCGCATCCAGAACGATTGGAAAGTGCTGTCGGGAATTTGATTACTGGTGGGATCAAAAACCCCTATTTGCCAAGCAGTAAATGGGGCTGGCAGATCGATCCCAAAGGGTTGCGAACCGCATTGAATCAACTCTATGACCGCTACCAAAAACCTTTGTTTATTGCCGAAAACGGTTTGGGAGCAGAGGATGTCGTAAACGAAGATGGCACGATCGATGATTTTTATCGAATCGACTATCTGCGTCAGCATATTGAACAAATCAATGAAGCATTGCATGATGGCGTCGAGGTCTTTGGCTATACGGCATGGGGCTGCATCGATATCATCAGTGCTTCGACCTCACAAATGTCGAAACGCTATGGTTTTATCTATGTCGACCAAGACGATGAAGGCAATGGCACAAAGAAACGCATCAAGAAAGCGTCATTTGATTGGTACAAAAAAGTAATTGCTTCAAACGGCGCAACTCTTTGATTTTTGATTCTTCCAGATAAAGCAATTGCTAGGCTTAATCATAAGGTTTCTTAACAATTTCGCTTTTTATCAAGAAAAAAGCCCAACTTTATTTGCTATTTTATTTTAACCGTGCTATGATGAATAGGTAAAGTTCTGATATGTTAATACTTGTTTATCTTTTCTATTGATACACACTTCAATTACACATCATTTTCTATTACAAACAAATAAACACAGTCGATGTGTAATATGGAGGTATACGTTTATGAATAACGGTACAGTAAAATGGTTTAATGCAGATAAAGGTTTTGGATTTATTACAGGTGAAGACGGCAATGATGTATTTGCTCACTTCTCAGCTATCCAAGGCGACGGCTTCAAAACTTTAGAAGAAGGTCAAGCAGTGACTTTCGACGTTGAAGAAGGCCAACGTGGCTTACAAGCAACAAACATCGTTAAAGGTTAATTGACGTTAACAAGCGAGAATCCATTGGGTTCTCGCTTTTTTTTGTTTTATTTTATATAAATATTGAAATGGATCGGGTTTTGATGACCTGCTACAAGAGAATAGTTGCAGGTTTTGAGTACCTGACATGGTAAATAGTACATCTTTGATTTCACTATTCAACTAGCCCTAAGCGTTGTGTTAATCTTACCCATGATTTCTCATTCGATGATAAGCGTATCAAAAGAGGAAAAGAGAAAGAGGGCGCTATACCGTATTCAATAAATAAATGCCGTTCAAAGTAAATGAAAAAGTGATTGAATAGGTTTAGGAACATCGCTATCAATAAAAGCAATGATCGCTCGTGATTCAAATGGCATGTCTCATTTGAATGGAATAAAGAAACAGGTACAATGGAAAATGCCACGATTCAATATATGGTCCCCCGTACTTATACAAGAGTAATCGATGTGAAAGATCGATCATTCTTATTCGTTTCATCGATATTGTCTTGAATGAATTGTAAAAGTAGAATATATTGATACAAATTAGCTACTTTTTTTATTGCGATTGGAACAAAGATGATTACATTTCGAGGGGGATTTATATGAAGCCAAAAGAAATACTTTGCCAATGGGTTGATGCGTTTAATCAGGCAGATGTAGAAAGTATTTCAGAATTATATGATGACAATGCAATCAATCATCAGGTTGCCAATGAGCCAGTTATTGGGAAAGAAGCGATAAAGCAGATGTTTGAGCAAGATTTTTCTAACGCAAAAATGGTTTGTATCGTGGAGAATATTTTCGAAGATGGACAATGGGCAATTTTAGAGTGGCGTGACCCTTTAGGTTTGAGAGGCTGCGGTTTTTTTCAAATAGTAAATGATAAAATTTTATTTCAAAGAGGCTACTGGGATAAATTATCTTTTTTAAAACAGCACGACTTACCTATTGAATAAAAGGAATTCCTTTATACGAATGGTTAGCAGATATGCATGACAGGAAGGTTAATCGCTTCACGTAAAATTCTTAAAGGGCAACACTGTATGAAAACAAAGCTTTTTGTTTAAGTAATGTTTAAGAATAAGTACGTTTTCTTCCATTTGCACTCTGTCTCATGGTATAGTTATTGATAAGCGACAAATATTTTTGTACCACACGTTACTTGTTTTGAAGAAATTTATTCAAACCTGGCGTAACTTCAGAGTTACAAGGATACAATAGAGGTTAGGGATTGTATCGTTTAAATGAGAAATAAATAATAGTAGTAATAGTATGCTGCACTTTCAAAGAATAAATATTGACTCGTCAGATAGCCTTCTCGTTTACCCAAACGAGAGGGCTATCGTTCATTAGAAAAGAAAAAGTGTCTTTTTCCTAAAAGAAAGGAAGAAGACACTTTTTGGCTTTATTCTGCTGTGAGGGGGATCGTCAGCTTGCGATCATCGGTTTGATCGTCCAGCATTGAATCGACATATTGCTTCAAAAAGTAAGAATAGGTCGCTAACCACTGATACTCCTCGGAATCTTTGATGGCAGCTATTTTCTCGGCTGAGTAAGTATCATTGCCAGTAAAAAGGGCAGTGTTCAGCTTCGTGACAAACGTGCAAAGTTGTGTGATCTGGGTATCTGACAGTTCAGACACGGCGGACAATTGGTCGCGAACCAGTTGGTCGGTATCATTTTCAAAAACACTCTTCTGGTAGTTTTGATAGTCCAGCAACTGTTCATCAGTTTGCTTCGTTTCAGCCGCCCAAGCATCGAGATCAATTTGACGAGCTTCATAGTCGATTTCCTTTTCAGAAAGAGAAAGGACGCCGTAGCCTAATTCTGCTGTTGAATAAGACCCAGTGACTGCTTCATAAAGCGAATCATTCCCTTCGTTAATGTCTTGAATGTGGATATGACCAGAGAAAACGGCTGGCACGTTGAAACGGTCCAACAAAGTGACAGTTTCGGAGGCATTGTCGAGAACATAACCGTCTTGTAACAACTCATTATGACTGAACAAGTTATGGTGTAAAAAGACCAGTGGTACTTGCTCTGCTTCTTTTGTCAGGGTTAATTGCTCCTCCAACCAAGTTAGAGTAGCTGGTTTCAACTCACCATTCGTTGTAGGATCATCCCAATTAACCTCAGAATCGTAGATACATGAATCGAGCAAAAAGAGGCGATACTTGTCATTTAACTGAATGCTGTAGCTAAGGGAAGACTTGTCGATACTGTTGGCTTTTTCGTAACCTTCAGCAAAAATCGTTTGAAAATCCTCAGGACTGATTTGATCGGCATAGTATTCCTTTTCACCTTGAAATGCTCGCGCCCAACCATTGTAAATCTCGTGGTTGCCAGGTAATGCGAAAACCATAATGTCAGCTTCTTGCAATGGTGCAAGCAATCTTGCCAACTCTTGAGCACTTGCTTTCTCGCCATTGAGCGTCATATCACCAGTCAAAATAATTCCCGTGGGTTTCTCTTTTAAGGCTTGAGCGGTGAAGGCCTCGATTGATTGTTCTTGATACGTCATCTCTTTGCCAGCAGCTCCTTGTGTGAAGGTCTGAAAGGCTTCGCCATTATCATGAAGCGTGGAGGAAAGAAAATGAATATCACTTAAGAGCCAAAACTCACTGTTGCTTGCCTGTTGCAATGGAGTATCGGCTTCATGCACCTTACGAAATTGAAAGAATAACAGGAAACAGGTGACTAAAAGTGTAAGAAGTGCCAATGGCCAAAACCATTTTTTGTGTGTACGAATCGCGATTCCCTCCTCGCTTGTTTTATTTATTATAGAAAGGAATAGGGATCTTGTCACATAAATGGTCTTTTTTTGAATGATTTCTTGGTTTCATAGTTTTTCTTTTAAGATAATTCCGAAAAAACTATAAATGCTATTAATTAGGTGTTTTTATAGGGTAAAAATAACTAAAATGGAAAGAACGTCACTTTTTGAAAATGAAAAAGAAACGCGGTGATTTATTCAGAAACGTTGATTTAACGGTCTTTAATTGTCCTGTTATTTATCGCTGAGATAAAGGGAGTGTTAGATTGAAACATTTTTGTAACATTTCCTTTATCTGTGTGTCATATCATTATGGTAGAATTCATTTGTCGTTAAATCGAACATTAAACTTTCTTAGACAAAATTAAGTTTTTATAAAGGCAGTTCATCTGTCAAATCAACCAGCTAGTCGGAGGAAAAACGAGTGAAGAATAGTTTGTTATCAGCATTAATGGTGTGTTCACTAACATTAACCGCAGTTGCAGCACCTGCATTAGCATTTGCAGATTCCATTGATGATCAAATCGAGCAGCAAGACCAAAAAATCAATTCTCTTAAAGGTCAGCAAGCTGACGCCCAATCACAGATCGATTCTCTAGAAGCAGAAATTGAAACAGTGAGTGCAAAAGTTGCTTCATTAGAAGCAAAACAAGTTGAGTTAGGTCAAGAAGCTGAGAAATTGCAAGACAAAATCGCAACATTGAAATTGCGTATTGCCAAACGTGAAGAAGCAATCCAAAAGCAAGCCCGTGATGTACAAGTTAACGGTCAAAGCACCAATTTCATTGATGCTGTTTTAGAAGCAGACTCTTTAACGGATGTTATCGGTCGCGTACAAGCGATGACAACGATCGTCAATGCGAACAATGATTTAGTTGAACAACAAAAACAAGACAAACAAGATGTTGAAGACAAAGTCAAAGAAAACGAAAGCAAGATCCAAGAAGTTGCTGCAAACCAAGCAGAACTTAGCCAACAAAAAGATGCCATTGCAGCAAAACAAGCTGATTTAAATGTCTTGAAAGCAAACTTAGCAGCTGAACAAGCAACTGCTGAAAAAGACAAAGATGCATTGAACAAGAAAAAACAAGAAGCAGAAGCTGAAAAAGCCCGTGTCTTGAAAGAACAACAAGAAGCTGCTGCTGCTCAAAAAGCAGAAGAAGAAAGACAAGCCGCTGCTTTGAAAGAAGCGCAAGAAGCTGCTGCTCAATCAACGGAGAGCACAACAGAGAATACAACTGCTTCTACTGAAACAGCAACAAGTAGTTCTTCAAGCAACACAAGCTCAAGCAGCAATACCAGCAGTTCTAATAGCTCAAGTTCATCGAACGCAGGCTCTTCAAACACTGGTTCAAGCAATTCAAGTTCAAATAACTCAGGTTCAAATTCTTCATCAAACAATGATTCTACCGGAAGTACTTCTACTGGCGGCGGAAAAGATCATTCAAGCTCAGGGAACATGTATGCTTGGGGTCAATGTACTTGGTACGTGAAAAGCCGTGCTCCTTGGGTAGGTACTTACTGGGGGAATGGTGCACAATGGGGTGCGTCAGCTGCAGCTGATGGATACACTGTCAATGGTACACCAGCAGCCGGTGCCGTTGTAGTCTTTGCCGCTGGTCAATCAGTTGGTGGCGTTTGGACTGCTGATCCAACTTATGGTCACGTAGCCTATGTTGAATCATACAACCCATCAAACAATACGATCACGATCTCTCAAGGCGGAATGGGCTTTGACAGTCCTGGTGGACCAAACACTGCAACATTGAGCGCATCTGGATATACTTACATCCATCGCTAATCAAATCAAAAGCAAAGCATCAACGCAATCGCGTTGATGCTTTTTTATTTGATCGATAGCTTTTTCACTTCTTGATCAGTTAGGTGAGAGAACTACCCGGAGAAACAAGATAGGGTTCTCTCAAATCTAATCAAGCTACTATTCAAGGAGTGAGAAACGGCGAAAAGGTTCCTTTTGAAGTTACCACCAGTTCTTCCATTGCCCGAGAAATCGCCGTATAGAGAATCCGTCTATCTTGATCGGTATGATAATTTTCTTCTGAAACATCATATAAAAGAACCTGCTTAAATTCCAATCCTTTGGCAAGATGAATCGGTAAAACCGTTCCATGAAATGACACGGCCTGTTTATCGAAGAACTGTTTGAGCTCCTCACTAGATCGACTATCTTTGGTGATGATCGTTACTGGCTGCTTAAGTTCCTTTACTATGTCTACCAAGGCAACGTCAGTCAGATTGGCATAAAACTGTGGCAACTTTCCTGCTGGTCGAACGGCAGAGATGTTTAAATTGGTTTCTTTTGGCAGCATTTGGGCAAATAACTGTGTGATTGCACCGCTAGACCGATAACTCGTAGTCAGCTGATACGTTTCGAGGGATTTCGCCTGTTGTTGAAACAACGTTTGGATTTCTGATACGGTGATGGCACTTGTAAAGATCGCCTGTTGCTGATCCCCCACGAGGGTAAAAGCGGTCATAGGAAAAAGACATAATAGAAACTGAATTTGTGCTGGCGTATAATCTTGGACTTCATCAATAAACAGATAGCGCAACGCAGGGACAGGTTGTTTTTCGGCAAGCAAATGACGAATCAGCAATAGACAAACGGTATAATCCAAACTAGCTGTTGTTTGTGTCAAAGTGATCTGTCCATGAGTAAAATAGTCGGCACTGTCTGCTAACAATCGTTTCGTATCAAACCAATTAAGGTCTTTGATTTGTTTGGAAATCGTTGCGTATTTTTTCTTCAGGAGGCGAATGGCTGCTTTCTGAATTGTTTTTTCTGAATCATCCTTTAAAACTGTCCCTAATAGGGAGCGCTGTTCGTCTTCAGTCAAAGAACGAACTTGGTCGTGAACATTCGCTGCTAAGGCATTTTTTTGCAGTCGTTCCTCCCAAGCGTAAGCCAATTTCTTTTTGACTGCTTGGATGCGATCGCGCAAGGATGCCTGCTTCGGTGTCTCTTGAAAGAAAGTCTCGATCGTTTCTTCAGAAAAAAGGACGACATTTTTTCTTTTGATTGGTTTAAACTGAAGCACAAGTTCTTCTGGCAGCTGTTTGCTCAAGGATTGAAGAAAGCGACTGAAGTCCGCGCTGCGCAAAAGGTCGATTGCTTCACAGGGGGCTTGCTGGATGCGGTCAAAATAAGCCTCTTCCGATTCTAAGTCAACGCTAGGAAATGTTTGGCAAAACTGCCGCATGGTCAGCGTCAATGGATTTTTTTCCCCGAGGGAAGGCAGCACTTGCGAAATATAATCAATAAACCGAGAATTCGGGGAGAGAATCAAGACATTCTCTGCGGTCATCTCTTCACGAAAATGGTACAGCAAAAAGGCAATCCGCTGCATGACAGCAGACGTTTTTCCGCTTCCAGCAACACCGTTGACCAGTAGGTTTTTATGCGCTAAGTCACGGATGATGACGTTTTGTTCGTGTTGGATCGAAGCAGTGATATCTTGCATTTTTGGGCTATTATTGGCTTCAAGGGCTGCCAGTAACACTTCATCTTGAATCGCCACTGAGGTATCAAAGGCTTGCTTCAAGTGATCTTTTTCGATAATAAATTGTCGGCGATGTTCAAGAGCGGCAGAAATCTTCTGATTGTTCACTTGATAAGAGACCGGGCCCAAGCGTTTGGCATAGAACAATTCGGCAATTGGGGAGCGCCAATCATAGATCAGCCCTTCCTTATTTTCATTAACAAAACCATTGATCCCAATGTAAAAATCTTCTATCGTTTCTTCATCTTCAAACTGTAGGGAGATTTTACCAAAGTAGGGACTATCTAGTAGACGGTCGATGGCAGCTAATTCACGTTCAGCAGATTGAAGAGCGGCGTTCATTTGGTCGATCTCACGGTTCTTACTTTCGATGGCAGCAAAAGTATCTAGGCGGTCAGCAAAATTATCAAAGTTTAAGCGAATCTCTTCGCCGATGCTTTGCATCGCAAGGCGATCTTTTTTTCTGTCTTCAGTCAAGAAACTGCTCAGCACTGTCTTTCGTGTCAGCAATTGCTGGTACGTGTCTGCGAGACGCTTCTTTTCAGCCTTTAGGTCGTTCATTCAGACTCACATCCATTCTCCAAAGTATCTCAATTATACGAGCATTCACCAAAAATACTAGTCTATTTTTTTGACTCTGGATGCGGTATAATAATAGTGGGAAGAGGCAGCTGATTGTTCCAATGTCATGGGAGCAAGCAGAATGCGTCTATTTTTTTGTTTTAAAAATGGGAAAAAGGGTCATTGCTTGTGTTTTTGAAGGGGCTGTTTATACTGAATATAGAGAAAAATACAAAGCGAAAAATCGTTGAGGGAGTGTCAACATGTCCAAACTATTGTCACCAGTGAAGCTAGCGAATTTAACATTGGCCAACCGCGTCGTTATGTCGCCGATGTGTATGTATGAAGTAAAAAAAGAAGACGGTGTTGCGGAACCCTTTCATTTTGTTCACTATGGGGCGCGAGCATTAAGCAAAGTCGGCTTGATCATTATTGAAGCGACTGCCGTTGAACCAGACGGACGAATCACAAACAATGATCTAGGGCTATGGAATGAAGAACAGCAAACAGAGCTGACGAAATTGGTGGAACTGCTGCATGGGTTCGATGCGCAAGTAGGCATCCAACTAAGCCATGCAGGACGAAAAGCAGTTGATGCCAGCAATCCTTTGGCACCAAGTGCCGTTGCCTTTAACGAACGCTACCCGTTACCGTCAGAAATGACCCTGTCGGAGATCAAACGGGTGCAAGATAGTTTTGTTCAGGCTGCCCAACGAGCAGCCAATGCGGGTGTCACGATGATCGAACTTCATGGGGCTCATGGCTACTTGATGGACCAATTTCTTTCGCCTTTCGTCAATCAACGCACCGACCAGTATGGTGGTTCTTTAGAGAATCGCTATCGCTTTGTAAAAGAAACGGTACAAGCAGTTCGGATGGTCTTTTCTGGGTCCTTGTGGATGCGCTTGTCATTGACAGACTATGAAGAACCAGGTCGCCAAAATTCGTTGGAAGATTGGCAGCAAGTAGCCCAATGGCTTCAAGCAGATGGCATTGATTGTCTTGACTGTTCCACAGGCGGTGTGGTGGATAAAAAGCCTAATATTCCGATCTATGATGGCTACCAAGTGCCCTTTGCTGCAGCTATCAAGCAAGTGGTTGATATTCCCGTAGCAGCAGTCGGTTTATTGGATAATCCTGATCTTTGCGAATATCTTTTGCAAACCAATCAAGTGGATTTGGTTTTACAAGGCCGCGCGTTGATCAGAAATGTCAACTGGTTGGCAGATGCAGCGGCTAAACTTCACGATAAGTCCTTTCAAGCGTACAATGATTCCTATCAACGTGGGGTGAAACGTTGATATATGTTTTATTACATGAGCGTTGATTCGAAAGAATGACTTGTAAGTGTAGAGATCGGGAATGGAAGAAAAGTAGAGATTTACTTACGGTTCTTCTTTTAAAAATTTTTTAGTATAGGTTAGGTATTAATCGAAATAAGAGAACAATGGACGATGATTTGTCGTTCTTTGTTCTTTTTTTGACTTTTATAGATCATTTTTATGAACGTATTCCACTTTTTTTCGTCTATTTGCATTAAATAGCTCATAGTATTGAACTGTTTAGTTCACGATGGTATAGTTTAGGCAAGTTTTCGAAAACGATTACAAAAAATGGAGGTGTTGAAATTGGATATCGGTCAACTGATTAATGAACGATTCATTTTATTTGATGAGCAAATTCGGACAAAAGAAGAATTGTTTACTCAAGCATCTGTTTTATTCGAGTCCTCAGGAGTTATCAGTAATATAAAGAAGTACAAAAACGATTTATTTCGTCGCGAGAAACAAATCTCTACTGGGATTGAAGATCATTTTGGTATTCCTCATGCAAAAAGTAAGGCAGTACTAAGGCCTGCAATCGCCTTCGTAAAGTCGAGTCCAATTACTGATTATCAAGCAATTGACGGAACGGCAGTCACCTATTCTTTTGTCATCGCAGTACCTGAAAAGAGTACTGACGATCATTTAATCATCTTAAGCAATCTCGCACGATTGTTGATGCACGAAGGATTTCGAAATGCAGTAAAGAAGGCAAAAGACGCCTCAGATATTATTAATAATATTCAATCAAATCAATCAGAAAAGAGGGAACCTGTATGAAAATTGTCGGTATTTCTGCTTGTCCGACTGGAATTGCGCATACGTATATGGCTGCTGAAAAACTGGAAAAAACGGCAAAATCATTGGGATATACAATCAAAATCGAGACACAAGGTGTAAAAGTCGAAAACATTTTGAGTACAGAAGAAATTCAACAGGCAGAGGTTGTCATTTTAGCGGTTGACAAAGAAGTACAGACCGACCGATTTGCTGGAAAAAAAGTTAAAAGAGTGTCAACCGCAAGAGCAATCAGAGAACCAGAAAAAGTAATTCAAGAGGCAATTGATGGGGTAGAAGTGACCACGATTGCCCAAGCCGAACATGCTTCAAACGAATCTGGAAAGAAAGCTGGCATTTATAATCATTTCATGAATGGCGTTAATTACATGTTGCCTTTGGTTATTGCCGGTGGAATTTTAATTGCGTTTAGTTTTGCTTTTGGGATCAATGCAGCTGATCCTAGCGATCCTTCATACAATCAAATTGCCGAAGTTTTAAGCACGATTGGTGGGAATACGGCTTTTGCATTGATGGTTCCTGCACTTGCAGCAGGAATTGCCACTTCCGTTGCAGGTAGACCGGGCTTTGCCGCTGGTTTGGTTGCGGGAACGATGGCGGCAAGTGGAGGATCTGGTTTTTTAGGTGGAATGGTTGGTGGTTTACTCGCTGGGTATGCTACGGATTATTTAGCGAATAAAGTAACAGTAGCAAAATCATTTGCGGCACTCTATCAGTTGATTATTGTTCCTTTGATCTCAGTTGCTGTGACTGGCTTTGCCATGTTTTATTTCATTGATAAACCAATCTCTTATGTATTGGATGCTTTGACGAATTGGCTTAATGGACTTGGTTCTACGAGTGGTGTGGTATTCGGCTTACTGATAGGCATTATGATGGCAGCTGATATGGGCGGTCCCATCAATAAATCGATTTCAACCTTTAGTATTGGTTTGATGTCGGCAGGAGTTAATGCACCAATTGCGGCTTGTATGGCTGCCGGGATGACACCTCCTCTAGGCATTGCCTTGGCTTCTATCTTGTTTAAGCAAAAATTTACTCAAGAAGAACGAACTTCTGCTCAGTCTTGCTGGGTTTTGGGATTATCTTATATTACTGAAGGTGCGATTCCATTTGCTGTCGCTGACCCATTACGAGTAATACCTAGTTTGATGGCAGGTTCAGCAACCGCTGCTGCAATATCAATGGGTGTCGGCGTAACTTCATTAGCTCCACATGGTGGTATCTGGATCTTACCGATTCCCAATGTATTGAACAATCCGTTGATGTATGTCGTGGCAATCGTTTCTGGAACGGTGGTTACAGCATTGATGTTAGGGTTTTTGAAAAAATCTAGAACTGAAATGGAACGCCAACCAACCGATGAAGGAAAACTGATTTAGAAACTATTTATAGGTTGAAGCGAAACGAATCAAAAGAAAAGAGGAATGTCACAATGTTAATGACAATGAAAGAATTACTTGCTGTAGCAAAAGAACATAAATTTGCTGTTCCAGCATTTAATATTTGCAATTTTGATATGTTAAAAGCAATCATGGAAGAAGTTGAGGCACAGGATGCACCAGTCATTTTAGAAATTCATCCTGATGAGATCGAATACTTAGGAGATTGTTTCATAGCGACAGTGCGGGAGTACGCATTAAAAAGTAAGGTACCAGTCGTTATTCATTTGGATCACGGGGGATCAATCTACGATGTCATGCGCGCGATCCGTAATGGCTATACCTCGGTGATGATCGATGCATCATTAGCCGATTACGAAGAAAATAAAAAAATCACGAAAGAAGTTGTTGAACTGGCACATACGGTTGGTGTCAGCGTTGAAGCAGAAATTGGTACGATTGGGAACAACGGCTCCGCAGAAGGGGGAGCTGCAGAAATTATTTACACAGATGTCGACCAAGCCGAAGACTTTGTACGCGCTACCGGCATTGACACCCTTGCCATTGCGATCGGAACGGCTCATGGGTTGTATCCAAAAAATATCACCCCTAAACTGAACATCGATTTGTTGAAAAAGTTGAACGATCGTATTGCTTTACCATTTGTATTGCATGGTGGGTCAGGAAACCCAGATCATGAAGTGCGAGAGTCTGTAAAATATGGCGTATGCAAAGTAAATCTTAGTTCTGATTTGAAATCCGTATTTTTTGATTCAGTCAGAAACGTATTGACGGAAAACCCTGCTATGTATGAACCAAATCAAGTATATGTACAACCAATAGAAGATGTGAAAGCTGTTGTACGCCATAAATTGACACTGCTGAATACGGTTGACAAAGCAAGTTTTTATCAGAGATAATAAAGGAAATGATTGATTGGCACAGGATTAAATTGTTGGGAATTTCTTTTTTTAAAGGAGTTTATGTATGGGGAAAGCAAAAGATGAGCGTAAGCAGAAAATCATGATGTATTTAAATGAAACGAAATTTGCTTCTCTGGGGGAATTAGTTGAATTCTTACATTATAGTGATGCTACGGTCAAACGCGATCTGATTGAACTGGAAAACGAAGAACAAATCAGACGTACCCGAGGTGGTGCTATGCTGATCGATTCAGAGAAGGTCGATGCGGCTTATCTGACAAAAGTGGGGAATTATGTCAATGATGAAGAAAAACGCAGAATTGCAGAACGTGCAGTGACGTATATTGAGGACGATATGACCATTTTCGTAGACAGTTCTAGCACAGCTTTGCACCTGATCCCTTACCTGAAAAAAATTCATGGGTTACGAGTGGTAACCAATAGTGTGCTAACTGCCGCACTACTATCGGAACATACTGCTGCTGAGGTGACCATCGTTGGCGGGACGGTAACGAACAAAAAGTTTACCGTTAATTCAGTTACAGCAGTCAACCAGCTCAGGACCTATCATTTTGATCTTGCGCTTCTCTCTTGTAGGGGATACGATGAAGAAAAAGGAGCCACTGAGAATACTGAAGGGGAAGCAGTATTTAAACAGGTATTGAAAGACTGCACCGAAAAAATTATTCTAATGGTTTTAGAATCAAAGCGGAATAAAGTATATTTTTACAAGAGCCTCTTACCCGAGGATATCGATATTGTCATCTAGAAAAAAAGCATCGAGTTTGTCAAAAACGGTCTTATTTAAAAGGCCGTTTTTATTTTCACTACTAGTATGCTTTACAAACTAGTGACAAATACGTATACTAGGTACAACACTAGTTTGTATAACAAACTAGATAAAGGGAACCAAAGGAGGGAAATCGTGAAAGAGACGCAATTGCTAAAAGGGGTTTTGGAAGGGTGTGTTTTGCAAGTGATTGCTCAAAAAGAGATTTATGGTTATGAACTGGTACAGGAACTGAAGCAAAGAGGCTTTGAAACGATCGTTGGCGGCACGATCTATCCTTTGCTGCAGAAGTTGGAAAAACAAGAACTTATTACCTCTGAGATGAAAAAATCACCTGAAGGACCTGATCGCAAGTATTTCTCGATCACCCCGAAAGGCATAGACTATTTGGCACAATTTAGAGAACAATGGACGAACCTAATGAAGAAAGTCGAAGGATTATTTAAGGAGTGAGGAAACATGGCAAATAAACAAGAGACGACCTATTGGCGAGAGCAAACCAATCTGATCGAGCAACAATTCAATGAGAAAAATCGCCAATTTTTTGATGATTTTCGAAGCTACCTCTTACTTTCCAGCCTTTTTTACGATGAGCATAAAGTCACAGAGCAGGTATACGCGATTGCAATGGATTTATTAGAAGCACAAACTCATGGAGAAGAGGCGCAACACTATTTTGGCAATGATCCGAAAGGGGTGGCAGATGAACTATTGGCAAACACGCCAAAGAGTAATCTCAAAGAGCGTCTCAAATTGGCGTATCTAGCGGTTGGCATCAGTTGGGGCATCAAGTTTATAGCTGATTTTACGAAACAAGGGCCACTGGTTCTCAACCTGCTGGATTATCTTTTGACAGGATTGGTAACTGTGTTAGCGGTCATCGGGATTTTTGCGATCATCAGCAAAACCATCTATCAAAAGAAGGGCACAAGCAAGGTGATTCGTTTCGGCTCCCTTTGGCTCGTTGTGAGTGGCTGGATTGGTCTTTCACTGTTGATCAATCTGCTGACCCCAAACTGGTGGCTCCTGACGATCGTATTTCCTTTTGATGTAGTATTGGTGGGCAGTTTGCTGGTAGCGGCAATCGTTTTTGTTGTATCACGCAAAGAAAAAGCTTTTTATCCGATCGTTTTTCTACTGGGGGTATTTGTGTTGCTTGGTTGCCTGCAAAAAACCATGGCATTTTATCACATTGGTGATCCATCCTGGATGACCGGCGGATGTTTGACACTGCTCGTTGTAGGGTTTCTAATTTTTCTCTGGTGGACCCGTCGAGTGATGAAAGAGCAATAAGCAAAGCCAGAAACAAGTGTCTTGCTTGTTTCTGGCTTTTTTACATGGACAAAAGCATTATCCTGAGGAATCTTTCTGCTTCATGCTACACTAAAAAAGAAACGGAGGGAAATCAAGATGTTGACAACAGATCGGTTCTTTCACGGCCACGACAAGCAGACCGCTTTTTTTGAAGGCTGGTACCATAAGCACCAAATCGGTGAAGAAGTCTATGCTTTTATTCCAGGTCTTTCGATTCAAGAAGACGGGACCAAAGAAGTGTTCATTCAAGTGATCAATCACGAAGGGGCGCATTACTTTTCCTTTCCAGAAACTGATTTTCAGGTTTCAGAAGAGGAGCGAAAAGTAACGATTGGTGACAATATCTTTAGTGAAGCAGGCATCCAAGTCTCTTTAAAAAATAACGAACTTCAAGTACAAGGGTCAGTAAAGTATAACGACCACAAACCGATTCAGCGGACACGTTATGCGCCGAGTATCATGGGGCCTTTTTCGTATCTGTCATTTATGGAGTGCTACCACGGTGTCTTGAGCATGAGTCATACCTTAGAAGGTACGCTGTACTGGAACGAAGAACCAATCGATTTTACGAACGGGATCGGTTATTTGGAAAAAGATTGGGGAACCTCCTTTCCAGCAGCTTATATTTGGGTTCAGTGCAACAGCTTTGATGCGCCAGATGTTCGGTTCTTTTTCTCCGCAGCCGACATTCCCTTTGCTGGTTTTGCTTTTTTGGGAACGATTTGTGTTCTGCAAGTCGGCAGCCAAGAATATCGTTTTGCTACTTATCATGGTGCAAAGATTCATGATGTCAAACGCACGGAAGACCGTTTAGTGATCCATCTCAAACAAAAACAGTGGCTGCTGACGATCGAAGTTTTGACGAAAGAAGGCCATTCGTTGTTAGCACCTTCTATTGGACAAATGAATCGGATCATTCGCGAAAGCGCCAGTACGGAAATCACCTTGACCCTTTTAGAAAATGGGCAAGAGATCTTAAGGCAGACAGGGAAGTCGGCTGGTTTTGAAGAAGTAGCGAATTTGCGAGGATTTCACTATTAAAAAATGCAGAAAAATTCGTTTCTTTTGATATACTAGTAGATAGTTACTGCGAAAATACGTATATTTGGAGGGAAATGAATGGAAAAAATAACGAATGAGACACTGTTTGAACTGAAAACGATTGCGCAGCCTGCAGTGGGGCAAAATCAGGTTTTTTACTTGGAAACGGCAGTCAACCAAGAGACCAATACGTATGATTCAGCGATTTATAGTATTGACGCAAAGACCAACGAACGGCGTGAGTGGGGCACAGAAGCGACAACCCACAACAACCTAAAGGTCTCGCCAGATGAGCAAAGGCTCAGTTTTGTGACGACCGATCCAAAAAAAGGTGAAAGTACGTTATGGACGATGCCAGTGTCAGGCGGCAAGCCCCAAGCACTTGTCACTGAGAAGGGTCTGGGGGACTATTTTTGGAAGCAAGACGCAACGGCTATCTATTACCAGCTGGCACAAGAAGAGACAGTCTCAGAGGATCAAGCTGACAAAGAAAAGACGGACAAGCAAAAGGAATTTCCACAAGTAAAAGTTACTACGAAAGTCAATTACTTGGCGGATGGCGTCGGCTTTTTAAAAGAAAAAAAACATGCCATCGTCAAAAAAACGATTGTGACACAAGAAACGGAACTGATTTTTGAGCATGATTCTCCCTTTGTTTTTTCTGGCATCGCGGATGATCAGAAGACGTTGTTCCTCACCTTTGACAAAGAGGAAGAAGATGAATGGGACTATGGCTCGAAGGTTTGTCTCCTTGATAGCCAGACGAAAAAGACAGAAAGTTTAGAAAACATCCTGCCAGAAGGAACGTATGCTTTTGCTGCAGCGCGCAATGATCAGCTATTACTATTAGGCAATGATCTTTCCTATGGTTTTGTGACCTTGGATGATTTGTTTTTGGTCGACTTAAAAACAAAAGCGGTCAAAAATCTTTCCCAAGATCTTGACATCGCTTTTGGCAATGCGATCATCAGTGATTTTCAACAAAAAAATCGCGGCGTAGCGATCACCTGGTTGACGGATGACACATTCCTTGTTCCTGTAACGGAGCATGGCAAGCTACAATTGTACCGCGCCTCGATCCAAGGAGAATGGACCAAACTGCTTGATGAAAAAATGGATATCCTTGATGCGGCGATCTATTCGGAAGCCAAACTTGCTGTTGCTTATGCGACGCCAACGATCCCTAGTCGTTTAGGCTTGATTGACTTAACAAGTGGCGAAGTAACCGATCTATACGATCCCAACCAAGCAGTTATGTCACAGTTAGCGATCAGTAAACCCGAAGCATTTTGGTACGAAGGAGCAGATGGTTGGCAAATTCAAGGCTGGTATTTACCCCCGACCGAAACACAAGAAAGTCATCCAGCAATTTTGTACATCCATGGCGGTCCGCAAGTCTGCTACGGCGAAACATTTTTCCACGAGATGCAAGTCCATGCCGCTAACGGCTATGGGGTCATCTTGTTGAACCCTCGTGGCGGGCAAGGGTACGGGCAGACGTTTGTCAAATCGATTTTAGGTGATTATGGCAATAAAGATTATCAAGACCTATTGTTGGGGGTTGATGCCGTGGTGGCAAACCATCCAGAAATTGATACGAACACGATCCATGTAGCTGGCGGCAGCTATGGTGGCTTTATGACCAACTGGATCGTTGGCCATACCGATCGTTTTTGTGCAGCAGTTACGCAACGCTCGATCTCAAATTGGATCAGCTTTTATGGGACGAGCGACATTGGACCTGCCTTTGTCAAATTCCAATTGTTGCGGGAACTTGATGCGATCGAAGGACTTTGGAAGATGTCGCCTTTGGCCTATGCCAGCCAAGTCAAGACACCTACACTAGTCCTCCATGGGGAAAATGATTTGCGGTGTCCGCAAGAACAAGGTCAGCAGTTTTACATGGCGTTGCAACGTCAAGGCGTCGATACGAAGCTGATGCTGTTTCCTCAATCCTCTCATGGCTTATCACGCAATGGCTTGCCAAACCTGCGGATAGAACGCTTGCAGGCGATCAGTGAATGGCTTGCATCACATGAGAACAAATCAGTAAATTAACCGAATGAAATCACCTGATAAAGGATCACGACTTGGGCTTCTTGAAAAGCCCGACCAATGATTCCTTAAAGATCAGGTGATTTTTTTGCGCGATCAAAAGTTGCAGGTTCCTGTTATCTTGCCGCCAATAACAGCGACGATTGAAACCAAATTCATATGACGTTTTCTTCACTTGTTAAATAACAAAAAGAAGAAATAGTTTTGCTTGCTTCCTGTGTTTTAGTGTGATATGATACAAAACGTAATCGTTACACTTTAACTTTTTTTGGTGTGACGCAAGAGAAAGGAGCTGGTTATTATGAGAAACAATATTATTTTGGCATGTGTGGAGACAGGGGAAAGACTTTATTTGACCAATAAGAACCAGCGCAATACGCCGGAACGTTTAGAATTAAAAAAATATTCACCAAAGTTGCGGCGCAGAGCGATTTTTCGTGAAATCAAGAAATAGGAAGGAAAATAACTGAATGGCAAAAAAATCAAAAATTGCAAAATACAAAAAACAAGTACAACTGATCGAACAATACCGAGCAGTACGTCAAGAACTAAAAGCGCAAGGAGATACCCAAGCATTGGCCAAACTACCGAAGGATTCGAATCCGACTCGTTTGAAAAAACGGGATATGATCGATGGTCGTCCGCGCGGCTACATGAATAAATTCGGCATGTCACGGATCAATTTCCGTAAGCATGCACATCTCGGAGAAATTCCCGGCGTTACAAAAGCAAGCTGGTAACAGAAAGGAGTCAATATGGAAAAAACGGACTTGTCTAGTGCGTATCGACGTTTAAAGAGCCCGAACATCAAAACAAGGAAACGCGCATTAAAAATCATTCATGAATTTAAACGAAACAAACGAAAGAATGCATTGCAGCTGCGTGCATAATGAAAAAGTGAAAGAAAGTTGGAAATGACATGGCAGTACCTGCAAGAAAAACATCAAAAGCAAAAAAGAATAAGCGTCGGACCCACTATGGTGTCAAAGCACCAGCGATTTCGTTTGATGGGACAACAGGAACCTTCAAGCGCAGCCACCATGTATCTTTAGCAGAATATAAAGAACAGCACCCAATTGAAAAGAACTAGCGCCGTCTTATGACGCCGTCCAGAAAGCAGGGGGAAAAATGGAGATCATCTATCCGTCATTGATTGAAGAAGCCTACCATCATAGTAAAAAATTTCATCCTGAGATCACCAAAGAGGCCATCTATCGCCATTTTTACGAAGCCGGCTTGATCAAAGAAAACGGCGATCCGACGGAAAAAGCCTTGTCAGAAGGGGTCGTTAAAGATTATACTGAGGACTGGGATCTTACCTTTGAAGCGTTTTTAGCGATCTATCCGGTTTTTCGGTCCTTTGATCCAAAGCATTTCAAAAAAATCAATCATTTTTGGGAAATGGATTTGGCTTTGCAAGAAAAAATTCTTGACCAATGGGAGCAAGAAACCTTCACAGAGGAAGAGATCATTGATTTAACTGCCTTTTTTGAAGAGCGATTACCTTCCGAAAATGAACAGTGAAAGGCGTACATGTGATGAAAAAGACGATCCAGCCATTTTTAAAACTATTAAAGCCCTATGATTATCTATTGTTTGTTCTATTAGTTGTTGGCTCTTTTTTACCGCTTTTTCTATTTGAAGCGCAAGCCCAAAGTGATACTGGGGATCGTTATGCGATCGTGCGAATCAATGGGGAAGAGGTTGACCGTTTCAACTTGGAAGAAATCGATGCGATGGAAAAAACGTATTATCCAGCAGAAGGTCAGTACAATATCGTCGAGATCAAAGATGGTGCGATCCGAGTGCGTGAAGACAATAGCCCCGACCAAATTGCTGTCAAAACCAGCTGGATCTATCGCAATGGGCAGACGAGCATTTGCCTGCCTCATAAGCTGGTGATCGAGATCAAGCAAGCCGGTGCTTCTGACTATTTGATTTATTAATCGAACTTCGTGGTAGTTGGAAACTACACTATTTTGTGTTGGTGGGAAATCGTTGGATTTTCTACTGACACTTTTTTATTGAAAATAGAAAATAAGTGCGTCTAACTGGAGGCAATCTGTTGAACAAATCCTTTAAACCTAGAAAAACAGTTCAGCATTACGAAGTATTGGTTGTGTCTAAATCGCTTGTCCAATAAAGAGGAACGAAAACCCTAAAAATCCTTTTTTATGAAGGGCTATAAGTTGAAGATTTTTTTTATTTGCGATAGGCTATTAGTAAAGCATTCGGGAGATGAAAACACATGAAATTTAAATTGAATCTAAAAGAAAAAGTAACGGAAGTTGCAGAGCATGTCTATGATGTGGTGAAAAAGGAAGATTATGCGATTCGTGTGGCTCCAAAAGGAATCAAAGTAACGAAACAGCGCAAGACGAAAGACACGATCAAATGGCGTTCAAAGAATCACTAATTGAGGAATAAAAAAGAAACTGCATATTCGCAGCTTCTTTTTTTTATTCCTCAATCTCAATCCCCAAGACAGTCAGGTGGCCGTTTGCCACCAGTTTGATGACAAGTTTTGCTAGATGGTCGGGTGTCATCGTTGTTTCTGCCGTTAGCCACCAATGCAAGGTACCAACAAATATCGAGGTCATATAGTCAATGATGAAGTCTAAGGGCACTTCAATGTCTCCTTCGGTGATTCTTAACGTTGAAAAGATCTCTTGGTAACGTTCAGTCAAAATCAGGCCCAACTTTTTACGGATGATCTCAATGGCAGAGGCATCCATGATCGTCAAATAAAAGGAACGATTGTTTTGAATGTGTAAAAAAAGTTCGGTCATGGCCGCTTCGATTTTGCGGATTTTGATGCGATTGCCTTGAACAAAATCTTCAAAATCAAGAATCGCGGTAAATGATTCGACAGCCAAGTCAAATATCTTTTCATACAAGTCTTGTTTGTCTTTGTAATGGGCATAAAAGGTTGCACGGTTGATCATGGCTTCATCGGCGATATTTTGGACAGTCACTTGCTCGAAGCCTTTTTCTTCCACTAAGCGGATAAAAGCTTCAATAATGTACTTATTGGTTCGTTTGACACGTAAATCCAATTTTTTCATATTGTGAATTTCCTTTCAAAATAAACAACAAAAAACGGGTAATTGTTGTTTATCCCACACCTTCCTTAGAATTGTTTGTTGAATTATCAATCAAAAGAATTACAATGAACATAAGTATTATAACAAACGGCTTGTTAGATAATCAACAAAGTGTTGTTTAGATGGAGGCAACAAATGAAAAAATATAAAGCGGGTATCGATGTCGGGTCGACAACAGTCAAGATGGTTCTGTTAGATGAAGGCAATCAAACGTGTTTTTCAAGATATGAACGGCACTATGCAGATATCCAGAAGGCAGCGGAAAAAATCATTAGAGAAGCGCAAGAAGTGATCGAAGATCAGCCGCTGGCGCTGGCGATTACCGGATCGGGTGGGATGGGTCTGGCGGAAGTTTTGCGGATCCCGTTTGTCCAAGAGGTCATCGCTTGTACCAAAACAGTTGAGACAATGATTCCCGAAACTGATGTGGCTATCGAATTAGGCGGCGAAGATGCGAAGATCACCTTTTTTGAAGGGGCATTGGAGCAGCGAATGAACGGCAGTTGTGCCGGTGGCACGGGTGCGTTTATTGATCAGATGGCGGTTTTATTGAAAACGGATGCCAATGGGGTCAATGAACTAGCCAAAGATTATCAAACTCTTTATCCGATTGCCTCACGCTGCGGGGTCTTTGCCAAAACCGATGTGCAGCCGCTGATCAATGAAGGAGCGGCAAAAGCGGACATTGCGGCGAGTATTTTTCAAGCGGTGGTCAATCAAACGATTGCTGGCTTAGCTGCTGGTCGTAAAATCAAAGGCAAGGTAGCCTTCTTAGGCGGTCCACTGACGTTTATGTCGGAATTGCGTCAACGATTTATCGATACGTTGAACCTGCAAGAAGCAGATATCATTTTTCCCGAGAATCCAGAACTGTTTGTAGCGATGGGGGCCGCACTGTATGCAGAAGAAGAGCAACAGCTTTCCGTGCTATTGGCCCGCTTAGCCAACGGAGAAGATGGCAAACTCGCGCCAACTGATACATTAGCCCCATTGTTTAAAGACGAGGAGGAATTGACTGCTTTTCGTGCTCGCCATGCTCAAGCGGTGGCCACAGAAAAAGCGTTGTCTGAGCATACAGGCGCTACATATCTAGGCATCGATGCAGGATCAACCACAACGAAAGTGGTTTTGATCAATGATGCAGGGGAATTATTGTTTTCTTTTTATGGCAATAATGAAGGCGAACCGTTAGCGACAACGATGGCGGTTTTACAAGAGCTTTATTGTCAGATGCCTTCTGACGTTTACATCGCAAAGTCAACGATCACAGGTTACGGCGAGCACTTGATCAAACATGCACTGAAAGTCGATATCGGTGAAGTTGAAACGATGGCCCATTACAAAGCTGCCGAACATTTCCAGCCGGGGGTTGATTTTATCCTAGATATTGGTGGGCAAGACATGAAGGCGATGACGGTCAAAGATGGCGCGTTATCTTCGATTCAATTGAATGAAGCCTGTTCCTCAGGATGCGGCTCGTTCATTGAGACCTTTGCCAAATCTATGAATCAGGATGTCAAAGAATTTGCGTTGGCAGCGACAAAAGCCCAAGCACCGGTTGACCTTGGTTCGCGTTGTACCGTCTTTATGAACTCAAAAGTGAAACAGGTCCAAAAAGAAGGGGCTTCTGTTGGCGACATTTCAGCCGGCTTGTCTTACTCGGTCATAAAAAATGCTATCTATAAAGTGATCAAGGTTCGGCGACCTGAAGACCTCGGCGAGAAAATCGTCTGCCAAGGAGGGACTTTCTATAACGAAGCGGTTCTGCGCGCTTTTGAATTGATCAGCGGCCGTGAAGTCGTTCGACCATCGATCGCCGGTTTGATGGGGGCATATGGTGCTGCTTTGATCGCTTTAGAAGAAGCAGCCCATGACGATGTTAGTACGTTGTTGTCTCCTGCAGAAATGGCCGATTTCCAAGCAGAAAAAGAATTTACGAATTGCGGTCTATGCGAAAACAATTGCTTGTTGACGGTGACCCTCTTTTCTGACGGTCGAAAATTTATTACCGGGAATCGCTGCGAACGTGGTGCGCGAATCAAAATCAAGAAAGAAGACCGCAAAGTCAATCTTGTGGATGAAAAATATCGCCGCTTGTTTAAGTACCGTTCCTTACGTAAAAAAGAGGCCGTCCATGGCGAAATCGGCCTGCCAAGAGTATTGAATCTTTATGAAAATTATCCGCTTTGGCATACCTTTTTCACCAAGTTAGGGTTTCGAGTAACGTTGTCGCCACGTTCCAACAAAGAACTATATGAGCAAGGGATTGAAACGATTCCTAGTGATACGGTTTGTTACCCAGCCAAACTAGCCCATGGACACATCCAAGCACTGATCGATCAAAACGTACCGTTGATATTTTATCCAGGGGTCATTTTTGAGCGACTAGAGAACACTGCCGCTGAGAATCATTTTAACTGTCCGATTGTGCAAAGCTATCCAGAAGTGATTCGTAACAACGTCGATGCGATTCGTGAAGGGGCGGTTGACTACCGCTGTCCGTTTTTGAATTTGGCGGATGAAGCCTCAATGGTCAAAACTTTAACGAGTACTTTTCAAGATTTTGGTTTTGTAGAAGAAGAAATTGCCCAAGCCCTACGCAGCGGTTTCGAGGAGCTGGACCAGTTCAAGGCAGATATTGCGCAACGGGGAGAAGAAACGCTACGTATGCTGATGACGACCAATCAAAAAGGGATCGTTTTATCTGGAAGACCGTATCATTTGGACCCTGAAATCAACCATGGGATTGCAGAAGTCATTACCCAAGAAGGCTTCCATGTATTGACTGAGGACAGTATTGCTCATTTAGCAAATGTCGGCGATCTGCGGGTTGTGGATCAATGGGTCTATCATTCGCGATTGTATGCGGCAGCTCGAGTGGTCGCGAAAAACAAACAATTAGAACTGGTTCAATTAAACTCATTCGGTTGCGGGATCGACGCAGTCACTACTGATCAAGTCGAAGAGATTATGGCGCAGTATGGGAAGTTATATACGGTGTTGAAAATCGATGAGGGAGCGAACCTTGGGGCAATCCGGATTCGGTTGCGTTCCTTGAAAGCAGCAGTCAACGAACGGGACAAACAGCACTTTGTACCTAAAAAGCAATACGAGGAACCGGCAAAGATCATTTTTACCAAAGAGATGCGCAAGCAGCACACGCTCTTATTGCCGATGTTGAGTCCCATCCATCAAAGCGGGTTAGTCGATGTTGCTTTGCAAGCTTCTGGATATCAAGTGGTCTGTCTACCTAGTGAAGATCGTGAGGCGGTTAATGTCGGTTTACGCTTTGTCAATAATGATGCGTGTTATCCGGCGATCATTTCCATTGGACAGCTAGTAGAAGCATTGCAAAGCGGAAAATATGATGTTGAAAATACCAGTGTTTTGATGACCCAGACGGGCGGCGGGTGTCGTGCAACGAACTATATTCCTTTGTTACGTAAAGCACTGAACGATGCAGGATTCCCACAAGTGCCGGTGGTATCTATTTCGATGGGCAACACCGGGGTTGAATCAAATCCGGGCTTTCGCTTTACCTTACCGATGATGAAGCGTTTGGCGGTGGCATTTTTATACGGAGATCTCTTTGAACGGGTCGTTTATCGCACCCGTCCGTATGAGCAAGAAGCAGGGGCTGTCGATCGGCTCCATCAAGAATGGCTGGAAAAAATTGCCAAAAACGTTCGTAATGGCTCCTTCAGTCTGTTTAATCGCAATATGAAAAAAATCATTCAAGCCTTTGATCAAGTGCCCCTAACAGATATCAAGAAGCCGCGTGTCGGAGTCGTGGGAGAGATTTTAGTGAAATATTCACCGACAGCTAATAACGATGTCGTTCGCCTGTTAGAAGCAGAAGGAGCGGAAGCGGTCGTACCGGATATTGTCGGCTTCATGAATTATTCCCTCTACAATCAGATTTGGCGCTACGAGCATTTGGGGATGGCGAAGAAAAGTAAAATGATCGCTGATTTTGCGATCATGGCGATTGAAAGGCTCCAAAAACCGATGGATAAAGCACTTAGGGCGTCAACGCGTTTTGATGGTATCCATTCGATCCATCAGCTTGCGGAGCAAGCGAGCGAGATTGTTTCCATCGGCAATCATACGGGAGAAGGCTGGTTCTTGACCGGTGAGATGATTGATCTGTTGGAAAATGATGTCAACAATATCATTTGTCTGCAACCATTTGGCTGCCTGCCTAACCATGTAGTAGGAAAAGGTGTTATGAAAGAATTACGTCGTCAATACCCACAGGCGAACATTGCAGCGATTGATTACGATCCAGGCGTCTCGATCGTCAATCAATTGAATCGTATCCGCTTGCTGATGGCCACTGCTAATAAAGCGCTGGCTGAATAAATTCCCAAGTCAGCGACCGAACCAATTTAAAAGCAAAGAAACTGCTCTTGTTTGGACAATTTGTGATAACTTCTTTTTCTGCCTATAAAATGGGGAAAGAATTCGCACAAATTGAGAAAAACAGAGCAGTTTTTGCTTTTTTTATTAGCTATTTAGGTATATACCAGTTATAATAGGAGGGGAACGGAGGAATGTGTAGTGGTGGAAAAATTACCTGTTTATATCCAGATTCATGATCAAATTAAAGCCAATATCGAAAACAATACATACAAAATCGGGGATCGTCTGCCTTCAGAACGGGAGTTGTCGAAACAATTCGGCGTGAGTCGCATGACGTTGCGACAAGCGATCCAAACCTTAGCAGATGAGGGGATTCTTGAGCGTAAAATCGGTTCCGGCACTTATGTGGCTCGCCAAAAAGTACAGGAAAAAATGACGGGCACGACGAGTTTTACCGAAATTATGAATTCTCTTGGTCGTAAGCCTTCTAGCAAAGCGGTCGCTTATTTCTTAACTGCACCTAGCTCCAGTGAAATGGAAAAGCTGCAATTAGAAGGTCACGAAACGATTTTACGGATGGAGCGGATTCGGTATGCGGATGATGTGCCGATCTGTTTTGAAGTCGCGAGTATCCCTGAAAAGTTTATTCATGACTTTAGCAAGGAGGAGATCATCTCTTCCCTCTATAAAGTGTTGGAAGAAAAAGGACAGCGGAAAATTGGTGGTGCTTCGCAAACGATCTCAGCCATGGTCGCTTCCGAGCAAATTGCGGATTACTTACAAATCAAACGCGGCGATGCGATTTTACGTATGCGGCAAATCACTTCATTTGAAGATGGTCAACCATTTGAATACGTGCGTACCCAATATGTTGGTAATCGTTTTGAATTTTATATGGAAAAATAACCTGTCTCTTCCAATTGGCAACAAAAAGCCCAAAAAAGCCGAAAGGACCTTACGAGCGTATCTGCTGTTGCTTAGCGTCGCTGGGTGAATGACCGTTTCGGCTTTTCAAATATTTGGGCTTCCTGCATTGGTTGTAGCAAACTTGGCAGCGTCCTCCTTGAGGAAAAGAGCACACACTGGAAGGTCTTTAGTAAGCTGGCTTACTCTATTGACTGCTCGATCAAGCGTTCTACATATTCGGTAGTCCCTCTGGTCAATTGCACTTGACCTTGTAGCAAATCGATCAGAGCGGCTTCTTGGTCGGCAAGTACTGCTTCAGGAATCATTAAGGTGACAACGATTTTCTCCGTATAAGCAATATCTTTTATATAGATATTCTGAAGTTCTAAGTAGTTTTGGAGCTTGCCTAAAAGGGGATACTCGATGGTCAAGGCAAGTTCTTGATGCAAAATACCCTCGACGATTCCTACCTCTTTTATTCCAGCAGAGGCCGAACTTGAATAAGCGCGAATCAATCCACCAGCACCCAGTTTCGTTCCACCGAAGTAGCGAGTAACAACGGCGATCACATTGATCAGTTCGTTTTTCTTTAAGACTTCTAAAATCGGTACCCCAGCGGTGCCGCTAGGTTCACCATCATCACTGCTGCGTTGGATCTCATGGTTTTCACCCAATACATAGGCGCTGCAATGATGATTTGCCTTCCAATGCTCTTTCTTGAGGGCTTGAATAAACGCTTTGGCTTCGTCTTCTGATTGAATTCTTTTTAATGAACAGAGGAAACGCGATTTTTTGATTTCTATTTCTGTTTCTCCGTCTTGTCGAATCGTTCGATAAGTCACGCGTACGATCGCCTCCTTTATGTTTCTAGTATAGGCAATCGGAAGGAAAGTTACAAATAGAAGAAAGAAACAGGTACGAACATAGACCCTAAAAAGAGGAGGCATTTGCTTTGGGTAGACGCAAAAAGTACGATACGATCACTCACTATTTAAAGAACAACGGCGGTTCGCAAATCACCTTAACGTTTACGCAGTTTGATGAATTTCTTTTCCCCGCATCCGGTTTGCCCAAAAGTGCCCGCACCAGTAGCGATTGGTGGGCGAATGATTACCGCCATCCAGAAAATGGGGCGTATGCGTGGCTGAATGCCGGCTACGAGGTAGTCCTCGTCAATTTAAAAAAAGAGTATGTCGTTTTTAATCGTTTAGTAAAATCAAACTGGTTGCTGGATAGAAAGCGTTGACAAATTTCAAACTTGTTCTATACTAGAGATAGGAAATGTTATCTTATTCTTAAAATTCAAGGAGTGTTCGATATGGCGAAAAAAACAATTATGTTAGTTTGTTCTGCAGGAATGAGTACAAGCTTATTAGTAACGAAAATGCAAAAAGCAGCTGAAGCAAAAGGATTAGAAGCAGATATTTTTGCAGTTTCCGCATCAGAAGCAGATCAACATTTAGAAAGCAAAGACGTAAATGTTTTATTATTAGGACCACAAGTTCGTTTCATGAAAGGCGATTTTGAGAAACGTCTAGCGCCAAAAGGAATTCCATTAGAAGTAATCAACATGGCAGATTACGGCATGATGAACGGCGAAAAAGTCTTAGATCAAGCCTTGACATTGATCGGCGAATAATCAGGACCTACTTTTGAAGCAAACAAGAAATCTGTAATCGGTTCAAGTACTTTTTGAAAAGTACTTGAACCGTTTTTTTTGCGTACTTAAAACTGAGGTGTATGTTATGACTAATCAAAAAGGAAGACAATTTTTTGTTTTAGATGAAACAATGAGTATAGGAAAACCCTTTGATTCTCGACCGGCAATGCTCGAGCAGGGGAAGAGAATCGTTTGTCAGCGTTGCGGATCTTCCCACCACAAGCCGTCGGTGCAATTACCGATAGGCTACTATTACTGTCCAACTTGTATTCGCTATGGTCGGATCACATCAGATGGCCAACTTGTAATTCAACAAACGGATCTTCCAGCCTTTGATCACAAGATCGTTTGGCCAGGAGTGTTGACTTCGTTTCAGCAAAAAATTTCTCAGCAACTAGTAGCAAATTGTCGACAAAAGAAATCGTCTCTTGTTTGGTCAGTCACGGGTTCAGGGAAGACCGAGATGATCTTTGAAACGATCCGCCACGTACGGCAAGAAGGTGGTCGTGTGGCGATCGTCTCGCCACGGATCGATGTCTGTCGTGAACTGTTCCCCCGGATTCAACAAGCGTTCCCACAAGAGGAAAGCCTGCTCCTTTATGGGAAATCAGAAGAGCCTTATCGTTATACAACGATCCTTATTGCCACCACTCATCAGCTACTGCATTTTTATCGCAGCTTTCAACTGATCGTGGTGGATGAGGTAGATGCATTTCCCTACGAGGGCGATGCGCAGCTGCGTTACGGATTATACAATGCCTTGGCAGAAAACGGGTGTCTGATCTATTTAAGTGCGACGCCTTCAGAACGGCTGCTGCAAGAAATTCGTGGAAAATTCGCTGTGTTGAAAATGCCGTTGCGGTTTCATCAGCGTCCGCTGATCGTTCCCAAACCTATTCAATATAGCCGCTGGGCGCAGGCTTATCGCAAAAAACGTTGGCTGCGACCATTGCTACAGCACTTGCAGCGGTTGGTTAAAAAAAACTTTGTCTTGGTATTTTGTCCAAGTATTCAGCTGATGAAGGAAATGGAAGGGGCTGTCCTCAGGCAAGAAGCATCATGGCTCATCACTAGTGTTTCTTCACAAGATGAAAAACGGAGGGAAAAAGTCCAATCGGCGCGCAGCCAAATGTACAAGGTGTTGTTTACAACGATGATTTTAGAACGAGGCGTAACGTTTGAAAATGTCTCAGTGGTGGTACTGGGAGCCAATCACCCGGTCTTTACAAAATCGGCGTTAGTACAAATCGCTGGCCGTGTCGATCGCAAAGGTGCGTTTACAGAAGGAGAAGTCATTTTTTTCTACGACCAAATGACAGAAGCGATCCGTCAAGCAATTAAAGAAATCAATGAGATGAACCAATTAGCAAGGAGCTGGTTGACTGATGGAGTGTAGTTGGTGCCAAATATTTTTTCCAAGAGAGATAACGATCATTGAGCTGTTGGCTCCTTGGCGCATCCCCGAAAAAGAATTATGTCCACAATGCGCTCAGCGATTTACCGTGATCGATTGGCAAAGCTGCTGCCCAACATGTGGCAAAAAGGATACCATTTCCTGCAGTGACTGTCTCTTTTGGGCGAAAACCTGTCCCATGATCTATTTGCAGCATCGGGCACTGTTCGCTTACGATCAAGGGATGAAGGCGTGGATTCACGAATACAAATTAATGGGAAACTATCAGTTGCGGGAGACCTTTGCTGCGGCCATCAGACAAAAGATCAACAACTTTGAATACGATTGTTTGATACCCATCCCGCTATCGGCAGAACGTTACCAGCAGCGAGGGTTTAATCAAGTGACCGCTGTGCTGGACGCAGCCGGAGTCAAGTCGCAAGAATGGCTGGATAAAGTGGTTGATACCGCACCACAAGCTCAACGTTCTCGCAAGCAACGATTAGAGGAGGCCCAACCTTTTGCGGTGAAGCCGGATGTAGCATGTGAAATTAAAGGGAAAAAATTATTGTTGATCGATGATGTTTACACTACCGGTAGAACGTTATATCACGCAGCTGAAGCATTGCAGACCTTTGCCCCCCAGTCGATTCGATCCTTTTCCTTTGCCCGTTGAATCGTTATTTTGAAAACGCTTAAAGAAAATTGTTCGATTTACTAGGCAAATGACCAAGAGTTCGATATAATAGAGTTAAGAAGAAGAAAAGAGTGGTCCTTTTCCTTCTTTACTGGTAGACGAAAGGGGTAATTTTTATGTTTAGATATAATGTGCGCGGCGAAAATATCGAGGTAACAGAAGCGATCCGTGATTACGTCGAGAAAAAAGTAGGTAAATTAGAACGTTATTTTAATGATGTGCCGGAAGCAACAGCACATGTTAATTTGAAAGTATATACTGAAAAAACAGCAAAAGTAGAAGTAACGATTCCTTTACCATTCTTAGTTCTGCGTGCGGAAGAAACCTCACCTGATCTATATGCTAGTATCGATTTGGTTGTTGACAAATTGGAACGCCAAATCCGCAAATTTAAAACAAAAATCAACCGCAAATCTCGTGAGACAGCGTTGGTTCCGCCAACAGATGGTGATTTGTTCACAACTGAAGCAAATGATGAAGAAAACAATGGTTCTGAATTAGACATCGTACGTACAAAACGTTTGTCTTTAAAACCAATGGACAGTGAAGAAGCTGTTTTACAAATGAACATGCTTGGACACAACTTCTTTATCTTTGAAGATGCGGAAACGAATGGAACGAGCATTGTGTATCGTCGAAAAGATGGCAAATACGGGTTGATCGAAACAGATTAACAAGTGTTGAGTCTTTTTCTCGACACCCCAAAAAGTCTTTTTTGACAGAGTAGCTGAGAAGCTGCTCTGTTTTTTTATATTGTCTATAGAGGGAGAAATTCTTTTTATATCTAAATCCTTTCAAGTTATCTTTTAAATTAATGTGTTATACTATAGATGAAATAATACAAGGAGAGTGAATCATGACTACGCTAGCAGATGTTGCTAAAAAAGCAAATGTTTCCGCAATGACCGTTTCTCGAGTGATCAATCATCCGGACAAAGTAACTGAAGAGTTAAAGGAATTAGTTCATCAAGCGATGCTTGAATTGGATTATCAGCCGAACATTGCTGCCAAATCATTAGTTTCCAAGCGTTCCCATATCATCAAAGTGTATATCTTAGAGGAGATGGATACGACAGAACCTTACTATATGAACTTATTGGTTGGGATCGCTCGTTCTATCGGTAAAGCACACTATTCTTTGCAGCTGGTTACGACTGACGGGGTGGATCGTGGCCCAGCAGATGGCAGTATCATTACGGGCTTTCGGCAGGCTGACATGGACTGGATAAGAAATTTAAGGAAGCCTGTGGTGTTATTTGGTGAAAATGAAGCTGGGTTCAGTTTTGTCGACAGTGACAACTACCAGGGAATCGTTTCTGCATGCAAACATGCTATCGAGGCCGGCTATCAACAATTGGTCTATATTGGTTTAGAGTTGGAAGAAGCGTTTACGAAAAGCCGAGAAAAAGGATACATAGATACAGTCACAAAAGCGGGACAAGCACCAAAAATCTATCGTTTCGACAATCGCTCTTCCGCCGCCCGCAAGTTTATCCAAACGCAGAATGAGCATTTAGTGAAAAACACTTGTTTTATCTGTGCTACTGATCGTTTAGCCTTAGGCATTAATCAAGGCTTGCAGTCGATCGGAGTGGAGGTGCCAGCTGATTTTGGGATCATCGGCTATGATGGCGTATTCCTTGATCAGGTAAGTTCGCCAAAATTGACAACGATGAAGCAAGCCATCGTGGAAATGGGGGAAGCTTGCGGCGAATTATTGATCCAAAAAATCGAACATAATGATACAAGCCAGCGACAACAGCGCTTTTTACCTCAACTGGTGGTTCGTGAATCCACAAGGTGAAAATTAAGCAAATGGTTGCGCAATTTCTTTTTGATTCTTCGATATCTTAATTTAAAGGCTTTTTCTATTTTTGTTATCGCTAACATTTAGAAAAGGTTTGCCATTTTAAGAAACCGGTTGCATAATGGAGTTACAAATTGCAGGAGGTAAAGAGGATGAAAGTGAATTGGAAAAAGGCAGCTTTAGGATTAGTTTCAGGAAGCGCATTGTTAGCGCTTGCGGCATGTGGTGGCAACAGCGGTAGTACCGATGGTAGCAATGCAGATGCAGGTTCAGGTAGCGATGAAAAAACGATCACGGTCTCTGTAGGCGCAGACTATATTGATTATATCAATGAAGTGAAATCTGACTTTGAATCTGAAAATGATGTGACCATCAACGTTGTAGAAATGGACATGTTCGATCAAATGGATGCGCTTCAATTAGACGGACCTGCTGGCAAAGGACCCGACGTTACGATGTCTCCTTATGACCGCGTGGGTCAAGTAGGATCGCAAGGGCATTTGGCAGAGATGACTTTGCCAGATGATGGCCGTTACAGCGATACAGACAAGCAACAAGTGACGATCGATGATAAAATCTATGGCGCACCAGCAATGATTGAAGCGGTTGTCATGTTTTATAACAAAGATTTGATCGATGAAGCGCCAGCAACATTTTCTGATTTAGAAGAACTAGCAAAAGATGATCGTTTTGCAGAAGGCGATGACAATGTTGGCTTCTTAGCTCGCTGGACAGACTTTTATTATACGTATGGTCTATTAGCTGGTTATGGTGGTTATGTCTTTGGGGATGAAGGAACAGATCCATCTGATTTAGGGATCAACAATGAAGGTTCTGTTGAAGCGATCACCTATGCAACAGATTGGTTCCAAAATGTTTGGCCGCAAGGAATGCTGGACGTATCAGCCAACGAAAACTTGATGTTGGATTACTTCAACCAAGGCAAAACAGCAGCTATCATCTACGGCCCATGGGGCGTGAACGGCTTTGAAGAAGCAGGGATCAACTATGGCGTAGCGAAAATCCCAACATTGAGCAATGGCAATGATTATGAAACATTTGGCGGAGGAAAAGCGTGGGTTGTTTCCAACTACTCACAAAACAAAGACGTTTCTCAACAATTTGTCGAGTATTTGACCAACGAAGCCAATCAAGAGAAATTGTATGAAATGCGTCATGATATTCCAGCAAACATTATGGCTCAAGAAACAGTCGCTGCTTCTGATGATCCAGTAGCAAAAGCAGTAATCGAGCAATACAGTGTTTCACAACCAATGCCAAATATCCCTGAAATGTCTGAGGTTTGGGTAGGGCTGAAAACATGCTATTTGATGCAGGTTCAGGTAATATGACTCCTCAAGAAGCAGCGGATAATGCTGCCAAAACAATCGAAGAAGCGATTGAGCAGAAATATTAATAAATAGCCGATTACGGTCTGTCATTCATGTCGACGATTCTATAGAGGATGTTTGTCAAAAGGATTCCTTGCAACGTAGCACGCAAGAAATTGCTTGATGAGATTGATTTCTATGGATCGTCGGCCGCTTGGCAGACTTTCGATTTTAAGGAGGATACATATGAGGACGAATTCAAAAGCCATGCAGACAGCGCTTCTTTCAATCATCCCTGGGGTGGGACAATTCAAAAATGGTCAGAAATTTAAAGCGGGACTCTTTTTTGCGGTCTTTCTAATTTTTCTTGGCGAAATGCTTTTGTTCGGTGGACAAGCATTATATAATTTTGTCACACTGGGATCCGTACCGATGGAACACAATTCTTTGTTCTTGTTGATCGAAGGAACGCTACAGGTCATCGTTACCGTTATTTTCATTATCTTTTGGGTTTTAAATATCAAAGATGCCTATCAAGTTCGCCAAAGTATTGAAAAAGGGTTCCCGGTGGCAGTTACGAGAAAAGAGTTTTTCAATAAATTGTATGAGGATGGTTTCGCTTATCTATTGACGATCCCAGCCTATCTGGTGATGATCGTAGCAATTATTTTTCCGGTAATGGTGACACTCTTCATGGCGTTTACCAACTATGATTTTCGACATATTCCGCCAGCAAACTTAATCGACTGGATCGGTTTTTCGAATTTTACGAATATCTTCACCTTAAGTTCTTACCGCGACACCTTTGTAAAAGTGTTTAGTTGGACGGTGATTTGGACCGTTTTAGCAACTACTCTGCAAATTACCTTAGGAATACTGACAGCAGTTGTTGCCAATCAAAAATTTGTGAAGTTCCGTCGGGTCTTCGGGGTGATTTTCTTACTTCCTTGGGCGGTGCCAGCGTTCATCACGATCATGAGTTTTTCGAACATGTTTAATGATACCGCTGGAGCAATCAATACTCAGGTGATCCCGCTATTGAACAACTTGCCTTTTGTTGATATTGGCAATATTGCTTGGAAAACCGACCCGTTTTGGACAAAGACGGCGATTATTTTGATTCAAGGGTGGTTAGGTTTTCCATATATTTATGTCATGGTCTCAGGGATTTTACAATCCATTTCTGAAGATTTATACGAAGCAGCCAAAATGGATGGGGCAAATGCGATTCAGCGTTTTCGCAATATTACGTTGCCGGCGATCTTTTTGGTGGCAGCACCAACCTTCGTTACGCAATACACAGGGAACTTTAATAACTTCTCCATGATCTATCTCTTTAACGAAGGTGGTCCAGGAAGTTTAGGCGGAAATGCCGGTTCGACAGATATTTTGATTTCATGGATCTACAAATTGACGACGGGTGGCTCGCCACAATATTCGATCGCATCTGCATTGACCTTGATCATTTCCTTTGTGGTGATCTCCATTTCATTACTGGTGTTTAAAAAGACGAATGCATTTAATATGGAGGACTGAGGATGAAAAAGAAAAAGTTTTCTTTCAGCAAATTATTTACCTACTTGTTTATGATCGCTTTATCGATCATTATCATCTATCCCTTGTTGATTACCGCAACCTCAGCCTTTAAGGCAGGGAATATGATCGCTTTTCGCTTGGATTTTGATGCGGATTGGACATTGAACAACTTTCGACGATTGTTCAATGAAACCCCCTATTTGACATGGTATAAAAACACTTTGATCGTGGCTGTTTCCACGATGGTGATCCAAGTAATGATCGTAACGCTGGCAGGGTATACTTACAGTCGTTATCGCTTTGCCGGTCGTAAGAGCAGTTTGATGGTGTTCTTGATCGTTCAGATGGTGCCAACGATGTCGGCGTTGACCGCTTTTTATGTCATGGGCTTATTAGCAAACGGTCTAGATAGTTTTTGGTTTTTGACACTGATCTATATCGGTGGTGGGATTCCCATGAACACTTGGCTGATGAAAGGGTACTTTGATACGGTACCAATTGACTTGGATGAATCAGCAAAACTTGATGGTGCAGGGCATTTTCGCATCTTTTGGCAAATCGTTTTGCCCCTCGTAAAACCAATGGTCGCCGTGCAAGCATTATGGGCCTTTATGGGACCATTCGGCGAATTCTTGCTAGCGCGGTTCTTGCTTCGCTCGCAAGAGCGTTTGACTGTCGCAGTCGGTCTGCAGACTTTTATCAACGATGCCCGTAACCAACGGGTAGCACTTTTTGCGGCTGGGGCGATTTTGATCGCCGTACCGATCGCTGCACTGTTTTTCTTCTTACAAAAATACTTTGTTTCAGGTTTGACCTCGGGTGGAACAAAAGGATAGGAATGATAGGATGTCTGAACAACGATTTCCCTTAACATACTTTGGGGCCATTTTTTCTCCAACAAAAGTCTATGCATGGCGTAAAAAATTAAATCGCTGGCAGCAAGTGTTTGTCTATATTTTCTTGATGTCCTTGCTGATGGTCCCGCTGACCTTGATGATCAGCAAGCAAACGGATCAAGCCTTTGCAGCATTTTTCCCCCATGCAAAAACACTCATGACTGCTGAAACAGCAGCCAAATACAGTGAACTGCAGCTGGAAGATGGCAAACTTTTAACGGATGAGTCACAAGTCTTTTCGCAAACAGAAACGGGCATTATAGGCGTTGGGCTTTCAGAAGCGGACCTTGAGGAAGCCAAATATGCCATCAATTTCCGAGAAACAGACTGGACCATCAAAGAAGAAATCGATGGACAAACCTATCACTATGAAATGCGTTACACGGCGGAAATGATGCCTGATCAAGTGCATGATGCGACTTCGTTTCAGAAAGTGATCGAAGACGGCTTCTATCGCAACAACGAGACGGCGATTTTCTTCAGTCAGACGATCACAGTGGCATTTTTATTGGTGGCAATGAATAGTATTCTCGTCATAGGCGCAGCATTTTTCCTCTGGGTGACGAAAAAATCACGACTGTCGACAATCGGCAGCTTCAAAGAAAGCACGAACGTGATTTTAAATGCATTGGGGGTAGGCTCTCTGGTGGCAATGTTGGCAGGATTTATTGGCGCTGATATCATCTTGATGATCGGGATTCAGTCTTTAGGCATGCTGCTGATGCTTTTCTTAACTTTCTTAAAAACCCGTTTTAAAACGGCCTAATTTGCAAACATTCGCAACAAGTCATTTGGACGTGCGCTGGACTTTTGGCGCCGATCAATGGCTTGTTGCGTATTTTTTCCCTTCGTTTCTTTAAAATCTGTGAAAAAAGGTTAAGAATCCGTTTATCACGCAAGATTGATGCGATAGTTCTATCGAAAAATATTTCATTTATGGTGAACTAGTGCTAAAATAGTTAGGAGAGTTTCCAGCTAGGATAATGTAGAAGTAAAAGGAGAATTATTAAGGTATGGCCAATTTTTTTAGAAAATTAATCGAAAACGACAAAAAAGAATTAAAACGTCTTGACCATATTGCGAATCAAGTTGAATCACATGCGGATGAAATGGCCGCTTTATCTGATGAACAATTACGCGGGAAAACCGATGAATTTCGTCGTCGTTTCCAAGAGGGAGAGACTTTGGATAAATTATTACCTGAAGCCTTTGCAGTAGTTCGTGAAGCTGCAAAACGCGTTTTGGGTCTGTATCCTTACCACGTCCAATTAATGGGTGGGATCGTCTTACATGATGGGAATATTCCAGAGATGCGTACCGGTGAAGGGAAAACCTTGACGGCGACATTACCTGTTTATTTGAATGCCTTGAGTGGTCAAGGCGTCCACGTCGTAACCGTCAATGAATACTTGGCAACTCGTGACTCGACTGAGATGGGAGAGCTGTACAACTTTTTAGGCTTGACGGTCGGCTTGAACATCAACTCAAAATCAGCAGAAGAAAAACGTGCGGCGTATGCTTGTGACATCACTTACAGTACAAACAATGAATTAGGGTTTGACTATTTGCGGGACAACATGGTGGTTTACCGTCATCAAATGGTACAACGTCCATTAAACTATGCCATCGTCGATGAGGTCGATTCGATCTTGATCGATGAAGCGAGAACACCGTTGATCATTTCAGGACAAGCAGAAAAATCAACTGCGCTATACACCCGGGTCGACAATTTTGTCAAACGCTTGACGGAAGAAGAAGACTACAAAATCGATATCCAATCAAAAACGATCGGTTTGACAGAGCGTGGGATCGAAAAAGCGGAAGAGACTTTCGGCTTAGAAAACTTGTATGATATTGAAAACACGGCATTGACCCATCACTTGGACCAAGCGCTACGAGCGAATTACATTATGATTCGCGACATTGATTACGTGGTGCAAGATGGGAAAGTAATGATCGTTGACCAATTTACAGGTCGGATCATGGATGGCCGCCGCTATTCTGACGGGCTACATCAAGCGATCGAAGCAAAAGAAAGTGTCGAGATCGAAGATGAAACCAAAACGATGGCGACGATCACATTCCAGAACTACTTCCGGATGTACAAAAAACTGTCTGGGATGACCGGTACAGCGAAAACAGAAGAAGAAGAGTTTCGAGAAATCTATAACATGCAAGTCATTCAGATTCCTACAAACAAACCAATTTTACGGGATGATCGTGCGGACTTGCTTTATCCAACGCTTACCAGCAAATTCCAAGCAGTCGTTCAAGACATCAAAGAGCGTCACCGTAAAGGACAACCAGTGCTTGTAGGGACGGTCGCTGTTGAGACGTCTGAATTACTGTCATCAATGCTTGATCGTGAGAAAGTTCCTCATGAAGTATTGAATGCCAAGAATCACTTTAAAGAAGCAGAAATCATTTTGAATGCGGGACAAAAAGGCGCTGTAACGATCGCGACCAATATGGCTGGTCGGGGAACGGACATCAAGTTAGGTCTTGGTGTTGCAGAACTAGGCGGCTTGGCAGTTATCGGTACTGAGCGTCATGAATCACGACGGATCGATAATCAGTTGCGGGGACGTGCGGGACGTCAAGGAGATCCAGGGATGTCGCAATTTTACTTATCGCTAGAAGATGATTTAATGAAGCGTTTTGGTTCTGAACGAATCAAATTGTTCTTGGATCGGATGAAAATCGATGAAGGCGATGCCGTGATCCAAAGTAAGATGCTTTCAAAACAAGTAGAATCTGCCCAACGACGAGTGGAAGGGAATAACTACGATACCCGGAAAAACGTCTTGCAATACGATGACGTAATGCGAGAACAGCGGGAAGTTATTTACGGACAACGTCAAGAAGTGATCATGGAAGAAACGGATCTTTCACCACAATTAATGAATATGGTGAAACGCTCCATCAGCCGGGTCGTTGACAGTCATACGCAATTAGAAGAAAGCAATTGGAATTATGAAGGAATCGTTGATTTTGCGGCCAATGCACTTGTTCATGAAGATACCATCAGCATCGAAGACATCAAGGGAAAATCAGCTCAAGAGATCAAAGATTATCTAAACCAACGGGCAGAAGAAGTCTTTGAACAAAAGAAAACACAACTTAATAGTCCAGAACAATTACTGGAATTTGAAAAAGTAGTGATTTTACGAGTCGTTGATACGAAGTGGACCGACCACATCGATGCTATGGATCAGTTGCGTCAATCGGTTGGGTTACGGGCTTATGGACAAAACAATCCATTAGTTGAGTACCAAACAGAAGGATTCAATATGTTTGAAAACATGGTTGGAGCCATCGAGTATGAAGTAACGCGTCTGTTTATGAAGGCAGAGATTCGTCAAAACGTTCAACGGGAACAAGTAGCCCAAGGAGAAGCGCAAGGGGTAGAAGAAGCACCGGCTGCCCAAGCGCCAAGTTTCAAAAACGTGGGTCGCAATGATCCTTGTCCATGCGGAAGCGGGAAAAAATTCAAGAATTGCCACGGGAAAAATATGTAACAAGTTTTGAAAAAGGTGAGAGTAGGCTGGCAGACGTTTTTGTCCAGTCTACTTTCGTTTGTAAGAAAAAAAGAAAGAAGGAATTTTAATGGAAATCGCAGATATTCGGAATCAATTGACCCAGATGAATGAAAAAATAATCAGTTTTAGGGGGTCTCTTTGACTTAGATCAGTTAGAAGAGGACATTGCAGAAGCGGAGCACCAAATGGCAGATCCCACCTTTTGGGATGACTCGGAAAAAGCCCAACAAGTCATTAACGCCAACAATGCCAACAAAGAGACCTACGATCAATTCAATCAGCTAGCAGAAGAATTGGAAGAGCTCGAAGTGATGCTAGAAATGATTCAAGAAGAAGCTGATCCGGAAATGGAAGCAGAACTTGAAGCACGAATCGGTAAGTTAAATGAGAAAATGGCTTCTTATGAATTGTCGATGTTGTTAGATGAACCCTATGATCGGAACAATGCGATCATCGAGCTCCATCCGGGCGCAGGCGGTACCGAGTCGCAAGACTGGGGCAGCATGCTGTTACGGATGTATACTCGTTTTTGCGAACAACATGGATATCAGGTGGAAACCTTGGACTATCAAGCCGGTGATGAAGCGGGGATCAAAAGTGTCACATTACTTGTGAAAGGGCACAACGCCTATGGCTATTTGAAGTCGGAAAAAGGCGTGCATCGCTTGGTCCGTATTTCACCTTTTGATTCTGCTAAGAGACGGCATACGTCATTTTGTTCGGTGGATGTGATGCCGGAATTAGATGGGGCGATCGATGTGGAGATCAACTCAGATGATTTGAAGATCGATACGTACCGCGCAAGCGGCGCTGGTGGACAGCACATCAACAAAACCGAATCTGCTGTGCGGATCACCCATATCCCGACAGGTACGGTAGTTGCTAGCCAAGCCCAGCGCTCACAATTGAAAAACCGCGAGCAAGCGATGGGGATGTTGAAAGCTAAGCTGTATCAATTAGAAGTGGAAAAGAAAGAACAAGAAGCAGCAGCTTTGCGAGGCGAACAGTTAGAAATTGGATGGGGCTCGCAAATCCGTTCCTATGTCTTCCATCCCTATTCGATGGTCAAAGATCACCGGACAAATTTCGAAACTGGGAATGTACAGGCAGTCATGGATGGCGATTTGGATGGCTTTATCGATGCGTATTTGAAGCTAAAACTGAATCAAAAATAACCTGGTGTGACTTAAACAGATTGAAACATAATTGTAATCTGTTGCAAGCAAGGTGAAATATATTCATGCTATAATAAGCCAGAATGAAAATTTGAGATGGAGAGATAGCTGTATGATAGAAATGAAAGATATAATGAAAAAGTACTCTAATGGTACGACTGCTATCCGCAACCTTTCGATTTCAATTGATCAAGGGGAGTTTGTCTATGTCGTTGGACCATCCGGTGCCGGAAAATCAACCTTTATCAAATTGATGTATCGAGAAGAAAGAGCAACAAAAGGCGTTTTGAATGTCGCAGGATATGATTTGGTCGGCATGAAAAACCGTGAGATCCCTTTGATGCGCCGAGAAATCGGCGTGGTCTTCCAAGACTACAAACTTTTACCGCGGAAAACGGTCTTTGAAAATGTTGCTTATGCAATGCAAGTTATCGGACGCAAACCCCGTGATATCAAAAAACGGGTGATGGAAGTTCTGGATTTAGTCGGACTAAAACATAAAGTACGGGTATTTCCGAGTGAGCTTTCCGGTGGGGAACAACAACGTGTGTCAATCGCTCGTGCCATCGTAAATACGCCGAAAGTATTGATTGCGGATGAACCAACGGGGAATCTAGATCCTGAAAACTCGTGGGAAATCATGAAATTGCTTGATCGGATCAATGCCCAAGGAACAACGGTCGTTATGGCGACCCATAATAGTACGATCGTAAATACGATTCGTCATCGCGTGATCGCGATTGAGAATGGCCGCATTATTCGCGACCAAGCGGAAGGAGAATATGGTTACGATGATTAGAACATTTTTCCGTCATCTCCTGGAGAGTATCAAAAGTTTAAAGCGTAACGGCTGGATGACCATCGCGTCGTTGAGTGCGGTAACGATCACACTGACATTAGTCGGTATTTTTCTAGGTGTAATCTTAAATGCAACAAAATTAGCCGAAGACATTCGTGAGAATGTGGATGTTTCGGTTTTCGTTGATATTGGTACGGAACAAGAAGATATGGATGCTTTAGAACAATCCTTAAACGATCTACCTAACGTTTCGGAAGTGAAATTTTCTAGTCGAGACGAAGAATTGCAGAAGATCCAAGATGCCATGGGAGATTCATGGAACTTGTTCGAAGGCGACAGCAATCCGCTCTATAACGTGTTTGTCGTCAGTGCAACAGATCCAGAGTATACGACAGAGATCGCTGAACAAGCGGGCGAATTGCCAAATGTTTTCAAAGCCGATTACGGCGGAGATTCTTCTGACCGAATCTTTGAATTGTCTGCGGCTGTGCGGACTTGGGGCTTAGCGGCGGCAGTCTTACTGATTTTTGTAGCAATGTTCCTGATCTCCAATACGATTCGGATCACGATTTTATCTCGTCAAAGAGAAATTCAAATCATGCGTCTGGTAGGGGCGAAAAACGGCTACATTCGTTGGCCATTCTTTCTTGAAGGCGGCTGGATCGGACTCTTAGGATCAATCGTCCCAATTGCGTTGATGTACTTCGGGTATCATCAAGTTTATGCAATGGTCAATCCATCCTTGCTACGTTCAAATTACAGTCTAATTGCACCAAATCTGTTCTTGATTCAAGTATGTGGTGTGATGGCGTTGATTGGGATCGTGATCGGTTCACTTGGTTCCGTCTTATCGATGCGCCGATTCTTAAAATTCTAAACCGATGTTTTCTTAAGTCGATCGTCAGATCGGCTTTTTTTGTTTCCTCACAGTGTTTCTTTACTTTAGGTACTATTTTTTGATATGCTTTAGTAGCGGGAAATCGGGGAAGAGGTGAAAAAATGGTTGTAATGGACAATCTAGTAACCATTTTATTTATAGTCAATATTTTGTTATCAATTATTATCATTTTCAGAGAAAGGCGGCAGACTGCTCAAACATGGGCCTGGCTTTTGGTCTTGATGTTTATTCCTATTGTTGGTTTTGTTCTTTACTTTTTCTTCGGAAGAGGGATCTCCAAGGAAAAGATCTTTGATATGCGCTCGCAAGCAAAGATTGGTCTAAATGTTGAACTAGAAGAGCAAAAACAAGCACTTTCGCGTCATTTGTTTCCGCATCCGCCGACTGCTCAAGTAGAAGTCCAGCAGTTAGTCTATCTGTTGACGGTCTTTGGTCAATCTCTCTATACGACAGCCAATAGCATGACGCTTTATACCGATGGACGGCAGAAATTTGATGCTTTGATTGCTGATATCGAACAGGCAAAAAATCATATTCATATGGAATATTATATTTATCGCAGCGATGCATTAGGGAATGAAGTCAAAGAAGCATTGGTACGAGCGGCAAAGCGAGGTGTGAAAGTAAGAGTCTTATTAGATGCTTGGGGCAGTACCCAAGTATCCTTGAAGTTTTTTGATGAGTTGCGTCTACATGGCGGGCAAATTGCCTTTTTCTTTCCTTTGTTCGTTCCTTATGTCAATCCGCGAATCAATTATCGGAATCATCGTAAAATCGTGGTGATTGATGGTGAGATTGGTTATACAGGTGGATTTAATGTGGGAGACGAGTATCTAGGACAAGTGGAAAAATTCGGTTATTGGCGAGATAATCACTTGCGAATTGCCGGCTCAGCAGTCTATTCGCTGCAAAATCGGTTTCTAATGGACTGGAACTCACAACATGCCTTGGAAATCAAATATGATCCGGCATTGTTTCCTGAGATCAAACAAACGGGGACAGTCGCTGCCCAAGTCATCACTAGTGGTCCTGATACGGAACATGAAGAAATCAAAATGACTTATTTGAAAATGATCAATTTAGCTAAAAAAGAGATCCTAATCCAAACGCCGTACTATATTCCGGATGAAGCCATTCATAATGCCTTAAAGTTAGCCCTGCTCTCTGGGGTGAAAGTTCATATACAAATTCCGAACAAACCTGATCATCCTTTAGTTTATTGGGCGACCTATTCATTTGCGGCTGAATTGCTCCGCTTTGGCGCAATCATCGAGACTTATGAAAAAGGGTTTATGCATGCAAAAACGATGATCATTGACAGTGGACTTGTATCGATTGGTTCGGCAAATATTGATGTCCGATCTTTTCGCCTAGATTTTGAAGTTAATACAATCATCTATGATGCGCAGCTAGCGACCAAAACGAAAGAAGCGTTTCTAGCAGATTCGATCGATTCGAAGCCGCTAACGATCGAAGCATATCAACAAAGAAAGTTGACGATCAAAATCAAAGAAGGTTTGGCACGACTCGTGTCACCGTTACTGTAAAAAAAGTGCCCTTTTCCAAAAGATGGAAGCCATCATTTTGGAAAAGGGCACTTTTTAATAGGATTAACCCATAATACTTGTGTATGCTGCTAAGAAAATCGAGCCGACAGTGAGAATAAGCATGGTCCAGATCACGACTTGTGTGATTTTTGCAAAGGTACTTTTTGGTTTTTTCTCGTTCATTCTAATCCACCTTTTAGAGTTATTCTAGTGACAGTTTACCCTCAATTTCTCAAGAACTCAAGTTGATCCAAGGAGAAATTAAGAAAATTTCAATTTCACCATAAAAAAATTCGTTAGAATGGCAAGATAGGCTTGTTGAAGCTACGCCCTTCTGCTTTAATAGGTAAAGAAATACATTCTTTAAAACTTTCAAAAGTTAGTTGCTGAAATAAGAGCCTCCTTAAAAAATTTCATGGCTGTCTTATTCCGGCTTAGATTTTTAAAAGAACTGAAACATGGATGTAAAGAAAATAAAGTATAGTGACACTAGTTGTTAGAAAGGATTTTGCTGTATGTCTGGATTTAATCCAATCGTTTTGTTTTGGTATATTTTTCCTGTGCTCGTTTATTTTGCTTGTCGTTTTATCGTTTCTGCACTTTCGTTGAGTGATCGTTTCCATGTGAAGGCACCGGATTTAGCGGTACCATTTTTAATGGTGGGGATTCACCAATTATCAAAATATACTTTTGATCAAGCGATCACATTGTACTATTTGATCTCCATTTTTCTATTAGGCATTCTACTGGCCGTCTTTCAGGCGTACTACTATGAAGAAATCCAATATAGTCGCTATTTTAAAATGTATTGGCGCAGTATTTTCCTCTTTACGATCATCTTTCATATCGTTTTGATCATTTTAAATATTGTAAGTTACTTATAGTAGTTTGACCATTGATAAACGTCCATTTTTTCTCTTAAAGTTTTTTTAAAAACTCTAAGAAGTCTTTTTCTCCCTTTTTGTTCATTTGGTAAAGAAAAGTCAAACAACTTCCCTTTCAAATTTCATATAATTTGTGGTAGAAAGTGGGGGATTGTGGTAGACTGTGAATATCAGGTGGAGATCGGGGGTTATTTATCGATGTTTATGGGAGAATTTCAACATTCGATAGATGCAAAAGGCCGACTAATCGTCCCTTCAAAACTACGAGAAAAACTCGGAGAAAAATTTGTGGTGACACGTGGATTAGATGGCTGTTTATTTGGCTACCCCTTATCTGAATGGGAAAAACTTGAAGAAAAACTAAACGAAATGCCTTTAGCGAAAAAGGATGCTCGGACATTTGTCCGCTTCTTTTATTCTGCTGCAACAGAGTGCGAGATCGATAAACAAGGTCGGATCAATATCCCTGTTACATTGAGAAATCATGCAGACCTTACTAAAAGCTGCGTGATCATCGGGGTTTCAAACCGGATTGAGATTTGGGATGAAACGCGTTGGCAAGCATTCTCTGAAGAAGCAGAAGAAAACTTTGATGAAATTGCTGAAACAATGATCGACTTTGGCTTATAGGCTTGATAGGAAGAGGAAAAAACACATGGCAGATTTTCAACACTACACCGTTATGCTACAGGAGACCGTTGATGGGTTAAAGATTCGTCCAGAAGGCGTCTATGTCGATTGTACATTAGGTGGAGCCGGTCATAGTGAATATCTATTGTCACAACTATCTGAAGAGGGACATCTCTTTGCCTTTGATCAAGACCAAACCGCCATCGACCATGCAAAAGAACGTTTAGCACCATATGTTGCTAAAGGGATGGTCACGTTTATTAAAAGTAATTTTCGCTATTTAAAGGAAGCATTGCATCAACACGGTGTGAGCCGAGTCGATGGGATTTTGTACGATTTAGGTGTTTCCTCACCCCAATTAGATGAAGCCGAACGTGGCTTTAGCTACCACCAAGATGCACCGCTGGATATGCGGATGGATCAAACTGCAGCATTGACTGCCTATGAAGTGGTCAATCAATTCGACTACCATCAATTAGTCAAGATCTTCTTCCGTTATGGAGAAGAAAAATTCTCAAAACAAATCGCTCGTGAAATCGAGCGGGTGAGACAAGATCATCCCATCGAAACAACGGGGGAATTGGTCGATATCATCAAAGCAGCCATTCCAGCTCCAGCAAGAAGAAAGGGCGGTCACCCAGCAAAACGGGTTTTCCAAGCCATTCGAATTGCAGTCAATGATGAGCTAGGTGTAATTGAAGAATCTCTTGAACAAGCAATTCATCTTTTATCAGTTAACGGACGTGTCAGTGTGATCACGTTCCACTCTTTAGAAGATCGAATCGTGAAATCGATGTTCAAGGAATACAGTACACCGAAGGACATGCCGCCAGGTCTGCCGATGATACCAGAAGAATTTCAACCAACACTAAAACTTATAACAAGAAAACCACTGCTTCCTACTGAGGAAGAAGTAGCTGAAAATAATCGTTCTCGTAGTGCGAAACTACGAATCGCGGAAAAAATCAAGGAAAGCGAAGGGTAACAACTATGGCAGAACTAAAAGTTCATGACTATGAATTCAGAGAACCATTTGAATCACAACCTTTGGATCACTCTGAACCGACAACTGAAAAACTGCCTACTGATCCCCAGCGTCCTGAGGTCATCCGTGTACTAGCATCTCCGGCTCGTCGGTTAAAAAGTATTTCTACTCTAGAAAAACTGATTGCTGCCTTTGTGATCATCGCTGTATTGACGTTGGCGATCTTGACCATCAATATTCGGACCAATATCAGCCAAGTCGAACATGATATTTCTCTTATCCAATCGGATATCAGTGAAAAAACGACACAAGCAGAACAGTTGGAACAAGAGAAAAATGAGCTTTCTAAAACCGAACGGATCCAAAAGATTGCTGAGGATAATGGATTGTCGATCGATGATGGCAATTTAAGGAAAGTGGACTAAATGAAGTTAACAGATAAATTCAAGCAATACTTAAAAAAGAACAATCAAACTACAACGAACAATCGCAAAAAAGTAGGTATTATTCTGTTTGCTACGAGTATTGGATTGTTCTTTTTGTTTGTCACGCGTTTGAGCTATATCGTCATTGTCGGAGATGTTGCGGGGACTTCATTAGCAGAAAAAACCAAAAATCTCTATGAGGGCAGTGAAGTTATCAAGGCGAAACGAGGAACGATCTATGACCGCAATGGAATCCCGATTGCTGAGGACGTGACCTCATACTCTATTTACGCTGTTTTAAATCAAAATTACAAAGATGGTAATAAGAATCTCTTTGCAGAAAAAGCAAACTTCAATAAGTTGGCCAAAATCTTGTCAGATGTCTTGTCCATTGATCAAGAGACAGCAGTCAATACGTTAGAGGATGGTCTTGAGCAACAATTGTGGCGAGTGTCTTTTGGGAGTAAGGGAAATAATATTACATTAGAACAAAAAAATGCGATTGAAGATGCGATGGAACAAGAAGATATTGCTGGCTTCCATTTTGATAGCCATCCAGCTCGCCTTTATCCGAATGGGGTCTTTTCTTCTCACTTTATCGGCTATGCGGTTGCCAATGACGACGATACTGGTCTAGTCGGTAAAACCGGGTTAGAAGCTGCCTACAATGATGTGTTATCGGGAACTGATGGCGAGATTGTTTATCAAAAAGATAACAATCAAAACCCGCTACCAGGAACAGTTGCCGAAACCGTCGCAGCGGTGGATGGAAAAGACGTCTATACAACCATCGATAGTCGTATCCAAAGCTATTTGGAAACGCTGATGGACAGTGTCTTTAAAGAAAACAAACCAGAAAACTTAACAGCCAATTTAATGGATGCCAAAACCGGCGAGATTATAGCGATGGCACAACGACCAACCTACAATCCAGAAAATTTGGATTCAATCAATGATTGGCAAAATCTATTGGTTGAAGACAACTATGAGCCAGGATCCACCATGAAAATCTTAACGACGGCAGCTGCCATCGATCAAGGCATCTTCAATGAGAACGAAACTTTTACCCCAAGCCCTGATGGATTGAAACTTTATGATGCCACCATCAATGACTGGGACTTTGGTCAAAAAGGAACCTTGACGATGCGCCAAGCTCTTTCGTGGTCCAGTAATATTGGAATGGTGACCTTGGAACAGCGAATGGCTGACCGCTGGCAACAATACTTAAAAGAATTTGGCTTTGGTCGTAGCACCTATTCAGGATTGCCTAACGAAAATACGGGAATCACCCCAGAAGATAATCCTGTCAGCCAGGCGATGACTTCTTTTGGTCAAGCGATTGGTGTGACGAATTTCCAAATGATGCAGGCTTTTACATCGGTCGCCAATAATGGAACGATGCTGAAACCACAATTTATTAGTAAAATCGTTGATGGCAATACTGGAGAAGAAACGGTCACGCAACCTGAAGAGGTGGGGCACCCCATCACAGAAGAAGCGGCAACGAAGGTTCGCGAATATATGCGTGATGTTGTCGAAAGTGAAAATTACGGAAGTGCCTATGGCGTTTATGAATTACCTGGCTACAACATTTCTGCGAAAACCGGGACGGCCCAAGTAGCTGATCCAACAACCGGCAAGTATTTGTCTGGAGGCACCAATTATCTGTATTCTGTCGTTTTGATGTTTCCTTCAGAAGAACCAGAATATATTTTGTATTTGACCATTAAACTACCAGAGAAGCATGAAAGTACCGTGTTAGGTGAGATTGCCAATCCATTGATGAAACGGGTCATGGATCTGAAAAACTCTGCATTAGAAGAAAGCACAACATCTGGTAGCGAAACGACTGTGGGGGATTATCGCAATCTCGATACAGAATCTGCTGCAACCGACGTTCAAAAAGCTGGGTTGATTCCAATAGTCATCGGGGATGGTGAAAAAGTCATTGCCCAATCGGTTGACAGTGGAACTTCGATCATGCCAGGAGAACGAGTACTGCTCGTTACCGATAGCGATAAGTACTATATGCCGGATACAACTTCCTGGTCAAAAGCAGATTTGATTAAATTTGGCAGTCTACTAAATGTAGATGTTAGTTTTGAAGGAGACGGCTATTGTACCAAACAAAGCGTTGAGCCTTACACCGAATTATCGGGGCAATCGATCAAGTTTACACTAAGTGAAAACGAATAAATAGGAGAGAACAATATGGAATGGACAGAGATGATATTACCTTTGGCAAGTGGCTTTGCGATCGTAACAGCCACAATGCCTTTGTTTATCGGCTATTTTCAAATGAAGAAATACGGACAGGAAATACGTGGTGACGGTCCCAAATGGCACAATGTAAAGGCCGGAACACCAACGATGGGTGGGTTTGTATTTTTGATTTCTGCAATGATCACTGCCATCTGGGTAGGAGCATGGCAAAATCAATTGACTGCTTCATTGTTCATTCTTTTGTTCATTACCTTGGTTTATGGTGCATTAGGATTTCTTGATGACTTCATCAAGATTTTCCGCAAAAGAAATATGGGCTTAAACTCGCTGCAAAAGCTGATTGGACAGATTTTAGGCGGACTCGTCTTTTACTTTGTTTTCCGATCTGAAGGCAATGCGGATGTACTGAATTTCTTTGGGATCGATGTATCGCTATCGATTTTTTATGGCTTGTTCGTCATTTTTTGGCTTGTGGGTTTTTCAAATGCAGTCAACTTGACGGATGGGATCGATGGACTAGTCGCAGGACTGGGCACGATTTCTTTTTCAACATACGCACTGATTGCTTGGCGACAAGATCAAATCGATGTTTTGATCGTTTGTCTTGCGATCATTGGCGGATTGATCGGCTTCTTTCCCTACAATCGCAAACCGGCAAAAATTTTCATGGGGGATGTCGGTTCACTGGCTTTAGGCGGTCTGCTGGCAGCTATCTCGATTCTTTTACACCAAGAATGGACCCTCTTGCTTGTCGGATTGGTCTATGTTTGTGAAACAGCAAGCGTGATGCTGCAAGTTGCCTCATTCAAATTAACGGGCAAACGAATCTTCAAGATGTCACCCATTCATCATCATTTTGAAATGAGTGGATGGTCTGAGTGGAAGATCGACACTGTATTTTGGTGTATCGCGTTAGGTTGCTCGTTGCTCACAATAGCCCTTGTATGGTAGGAGATGAAGAAAATGAAAAAAATTACAACATATCAAAATAAAAAAGTTCTTGTGCTAGGATTAGCGCGTAGTGGATTCAGTGCGGCCAAATTGTTACATGATTTGGGCGCACTTGTGACCGTTAATGACGGAAAGCCATTTGCTGAAAATCCAGAAGCACAAGATCTTTTGGCTTTAGGGGTCAAAGTGATCACTGGCAGCCACCCAATTGAATTATTGGATGAAGGGTTCTCCCTAGTTGTTAAAAATCCAGGGATCCCTTATTCACAACCTCTTGTCCAAAAAGCTTTAGAGAAAAAAATTCCTGTGATTACGGAAGTGGAACTGGCGTATCAAATCTCTGAAGCGCCGATTATCGGTATTACTGGTACGAATGGAAAAACCACTACAACGACCATGATCGCCAATGTCTTGAATGCTGGAATGGAAAAAGGACAGGCATTGCTTTCTGGAAATATCGGGTTTCCTGCAAGTTCCGTTGCTCAAACAGCTAAGCCTGAAGATCGCTTGGTGATGGAGCTTTCAAGTTTCCAATTGATGGGAATCGATACCTTGCGGCCGAAAATCGCTGTCATCACGAATATTTATGAAGCCCATATCGATTACCATGGTAGTCGCCCGGAATATGTCTTAGCAAAATGGCGCTTGCAACAACGAATGACCGCTGACGATTATTTAGTGATTAACTGGAACCAACCAGAACTAGAAGCACTGTCGGCCAAATCAAAGGCGAAAATCATTCCTTTTTCCACCAAGGAAAAAGTAGCAGGCGCGTACATGCTTGACGGTATCCTCTATTATAAAGAAGAAGTGATCATGGCAGCTGATGAACTTGGCGTGCCAGGAGATCATAATATAGAAAATGCATTAGCAGCGATTGCTGTCGGTAAACTTTGCGATATGCCAAACGAAGCCATTAAGCAAGCGTTACAAACCTTTACAGGTGTACCTCATCGGACCCAGTATGTCACCACCATCAATCAGGTGAAATTTTTCAATGATTCCAAAGCAACCAACATCTTAGCAACAGAAATGGCCTTAGGTGGTTTTGACAATGAAAAATTGGTCTTACTGGCAGGCGGATTGGATCGTGGCAACAGCTTTGATGAGTTGGTTCCAGCACTAAATGGGCTCAAAGCTATCGTTGTGTTTGGAGAAACAAAAGAAAAATTAGCCGCTGCTGCTCAAGCAGCTGGTGTAAAAACGATTGAAATGACAGAGAATGTTGAAACAGCCGTCCCATTAGCCTTTTCTTTAAGTGCTGCTGGAGATACGATTCTATTGTCACCGGCGAATGCAAGTTGGGATCAATACCCTGATTTTGAAGTTCGAGGCGACAAATTTATGGCGGCAGTAGCAGAACTTAAATAGAAATGAGTGAAGGATATGAAAATACTTGTGACTGGCGGCGGTACTGGCGGACACATCTATCCAGCGTTGTCTTTTGTGGATTACGTGAAGGAGATTGACCCGACAGCCGAATTTTTATACATTGGTGCAACAAGGGGCTTAGAGAATAAAATCGTCCCTCCAACAGGTATTCCTTTTAAAACATTAGAGATTCAAGGATTTAAGCGTAAGCTATCTTTGGATAACGTAAAAACGATCCAGCTTTTTATGAAAAGCTACTACGCGGCAAAGAAAATCATCAAAGAGTTCCAACCGGATGTAGTGATCGGCACCGGCGGCTATGTATCCGGCGCCGTGGTCTTTGCTGCCTCGAAGTTGAAAATACCTACCATTATTCATGAACAAAATAGTGTACCTGGAATCACCAATAAATTTCTAACCAAATATGTGGATAAAATCGCCATTGCTTTTCACGATGCTTCTCAATACTTTCCAGCGAAGAAAACGGTGTTGGTGGGCAATCCTCGTGGTCAAGAAGTACGGAATAGTCAAAAGTCGACGATTTTGTCTTCTTACGATTTAAATCCGGCGAAAAAAACAGTCTTAGTTTTTGGTGGGAGTCAAGGAGCTCTGAAAATCAATCAAGCGATCATTGATGCGCTGCCGCTGTTTGCTCAAAAAGAGTATCAGTTACTTTATGCATCTGGCGAAAGGTATTACAAAGAGATCGAAGAAAAAATTGGGATGTCAAAAGATGCCTTTCCTAATATCAGTATTCGTCCCTATATCGATCAAATGGCAGAAGTGATGGCAAATAGCGATTTGTTGATTGGTCGAGCGGGTGCCACATCGATCGCCGAATTTACGGCATTAGGGATTCCAGCGATTCTGATTCCAAGTCCTTATGTGACCAATGACCACCAAACGAAGAACGCCCAAAGTTTAGCCAATGCAGGAGCAGTCAAAATGATTGCCGATCATGAATTAAACAGCCAAAACCTCGTGGAAGCAGTAGATAGTATCATGCAAGATGAAGCCCTTCGTAGTAAGATGGCCAAAGCCTCAAAAGAACAAGGGATCAGCGATGCCTCGGAACGATTATTTCGACTTGTGCAAGAGGTAATCAAATAGTACAATGTGTGGGATAGAAAGGAGCGATTATCATTAGTAAAGACAAAACACCTCATGATGATCAAACCCCCTCGTCAACGGAAGAGTTGACCCCTTGGCAAAAAGAAAATCTAAAATATTTGCAAGAAAAAGGCAATCAGCCAGCTTGGTCGTCATCCGCGTCTGATGAAACAGAAGACATGTCCCAAGCACATGAAGATGAGTTGACAGAAGAAACTCTTTTTGAAGCAGAACAAGCGATAGAAGAAACAGACGATGAGAAAGAAGGAGTGACTGAGCCAGAAAAAAAAGCTCGCTCTTTCGCTGATCGGCTGCCTAATCTAAAGGCGTACCGCAATCAGGTATTGATTCGCCGCTTAGCGCTGATTATCGGTCTACTGATGATTCCTTTGTTGATTGTTTTGTATTTTGTTTCGCCGCTTAGTCGTTTGGCTAATGTGGTGGTCAAAGGCAATCAAGAAGTATCCGCAGAAGCGATTCTCGAAAATTCTGACCTAGCCGTCAATGAAGAGATGTGGCCGCAATTTTTTGAACGGAATCAGAGTGTGGCCGCAATCAAAAAAGAATTGCCGCGCATAAAAAATGCTTCCATTTCTCTATCTGGTATTAATCGTTTCGATATCACTGTTACTGAATTTCAAGAAGTGGCTTTATTAGCCAAAGACGGCGGCTATGCACCAGTTTTGGAAAATGGCGCTGTTTTGGAAGACATCAGTGAGCAGCCAGAGGAAGGATTGCCGGTTTTAGAAAATTTTTCGGCTGAAGATAAAATCAAAGCGACACTCAGTGCCTATCAAGAATTAAGTTCAGAAATTCGCGATGGCATTTCTCAAATCAAATACACCCCCCGTGACAGCAATGATGAGCTGCTGACTCTCTTTATGAATGATGGCAATCAAGTGATCGTCAACATCTCAAATATGGTGAGTCAAATGCAGTATTATCCGCAAATTGCCAAAGATTTGACCGAGGACAGTATTGTGGATATGGAAGTTGGGATCTTTACGTATCCTATTTCAAATACACAAGAAGACGATGCAGACGAAAATCAAACAGCTGATAGTGATTCTTAGGAAAAATTCAAGAGTTTTTTTCATTAACTTGTTTCTAAAAAGCGCCATTATATGGTAGAATTGGTAACAGTGAACAAATTATTCGAATGAACTCTAAAAACGGACTGTGATGGTTCGCTATATATCCAATTTAAGTAGGAGGGAACCCCATCCATGGCAAAAACGGGAATGTATGTTGGCCTTGATATCGGTACGACATCTGTAAAAGTTGTAGTAGCCGAATACGTTGACAGCCAAATGAATATCATTGGTGTAGGAAATGCAAAATCAGAAGGAATCAACCGTGGGATTATTGTAGATATCGATAAAACGGTACAAGCCATTCAAAGAGCAGTAAGACAAGCAGAAGAAAAAGCAGGAATTCAAATTCGCAGTGTAAGTGTTGGTGTACCAGCCAATCTTCTTGAAGTGGAAAATTGTCAAGGGATGATCGCGGTCAATAGTGAATCAAAAGAGATCACCGACGAGGACGTCCGCAATGTTGCTTCCGCAGCACTTGTACGTTCAACCCCTCCCGAAAGACAGATCATTGCTATTTTACCGCAAGAATTTACTGTGGATGGGTTTGAAGGGATCAAAGATCCTCGTGGCATGATCGGTGTTCGCTTAGAAATGTTTGGGGTGGTTTATACAGGACCAAAAACCATCATTCACAACATTCGTAAGTGTGTGGAAAAATCCGGACTGATCGTCAATGAAGTGGTCATTACGCCATTAGCATTGACAGAATCGATTTTATCTGATGGTGAAAAAGATTTTGGCACGATCGTTATCGATATCGGTGGCGGCCAAACAACGACAGCTGCGATGCACGACAAACAATTGAAATTTACTCATGTGAACCAAGAGGGCGGCGAATTTGTCACCAAAGACATTTCAACGGTTTTAAATACCTCTTTCAACAATGCAGAAGCATTGAAGATCAATTATGGGGATGCGTATCCTGAACGAACTTCAGCTAGCGAAGAATTTCCGGTCGATGTGATTGGAAAATCAGAACCTGTGAAGATTGATGAACGCTATTTGTCAGAAATCATTGAAGCCCGTATGGAACAAATTTTCACTAAATCAAAAGAAGTCTTAGACGAAATTGATGGACTTGATTTACCAGGTGGTGTGATTTTAACTGGTGGCGCTGCAAGCCTGCCAGGTGTCGTAGATCTTGCTCAAGAAGTATTCGAAACAAACGTTAAGCTTTACGTTCCTAATCATATGGGACTTAGAAATCCTGTATTCACCAATGTAATCAGTATCGTTGACTATTCAGCAAACTTAAGCGAAGTCTATCAGCTTGCCAAAAGTGCGATCACCGGTGAAAAAACAGTCGCGCAACAGCCCGTTGCTATTCAACAACAAGAAGTACATTACGAACAATATGAAGCTCCAGAAGAAACTTATGAAGAAGTAGAAGAAGAGAAAAAAGGTGAGTCGATCACAAACCGAGTAAAAGATTTCTTCTCAAATATCTTTGAATAATCTAAAACGATTCTCAGGAGGAAGATAAACTATGGAATTTTCAATTGATAATAACATCAATGACGGCGCTGTGATCAAAGTCATCGGAGTCGGCGGCGGTGGCGGCAACGCAGTCAACCGTATGATCGAAGAAAATGTCAAAGGCGTAGAATTTATTGCGGCCAACACTGACGTTCAAGCATTAAAAAATTCAAAAGCAGAAACAGTGATTCAATTAGGCCCTAAATATACCCGCGGTCTTGGTGCTGGTTCTCAACCAGAAGTTGGTCAAAAAGCGGCAGAAGAAAGTGAAGATTCTATTCGTGAATCATTAGAAGGCGCGGACATGATTTTCATTACCGCTGGTATGGGTGGCGGAACCGGGACCGGTGCTGCACCGATCGTAGCGAAAATCGCCAAAGAAATCGGCGCATTGACAGTCGGTGTCGTTACTCGCCCATTTACTTTTGAAGGACCAAAACGCGGCCGTTTTGCGGCTGAAGGAATTGCTAAATTGAAAGAGAATGTCGATACACTATTGATCATCTCGAACAATCGCTTGTTAGAAGTTGTCGATAAGAAAACACCAATGCTTGAAGCATTCCGTGAAGCAGACAATGTCTTGCGTCAAGGGGTTCAAGGGATCTCAGACTTGATCACTGCTCCAGGCTACGTTAACTTGGACTTCGCTGATGTGAAAACAGTGATGGAAAACCAAGGCACCGCTTTGATGGGAATTGGTGTTGCTAGCGGCGAAGAACGTGTAATCGAAGCAACGAAAAAAGCAATCTCTTCACCATTACTAGAAACTTCGATCGATGGTGCCGAACAAGTACTATTGAACATCACTGGCGGATTGGATATGACTTTATTTGAAGCACAAGATGCTTCTGATATCGTCGCTCATGCAGCAACAGGTGATGTAAATATTATCTTAGGTACCTCAATCAACGAAGACCTAGGCGATGAAATCCGTGTGACTGTCATTGCAACTGGCATTGACCCTTCTAAAAAAGAACGTGGGTCTCGCTCTAGCAGACAAAGCCAAAGCCAAATTCATTCTATCCCACAAAAACCCACATTAGATATGGACCAAGCACGCCCTGCGCAAGCAGAGGAAAGCAACGGTTTCGGTGATTGGGATATCCGTAAAGAACAAAATGTACGACCTAAAGTAGAAGAAAACACATTTGAAAATGTAGAAAAGAAAGAATTCGACACCTTCAGCCGTGATGAAGTACGCTCGAATGATGACGACGAATTAAGCACACCACCATTTTTCCGTCGTAAACGCTAGGGGGCAGAGCACATGATTTCTGAGAACTTGCACAAGATCCAGCAAGAGATACAGGACTCCTGTGCTCTTGTTTCTAGAAACGCCAGTGAGGTCTGTTTGACAGCTGTAACAAAATCCGTCGATACAGAAACGACAAGAGAACTTCTAGAAAATGGTGTGCGGAATTGTGCTGAAAATCGAGTAGAAAAACTACTTGAAAAAAAAGCAGCATTAACGGATTTTCCAGATGTCCGTTGGCATTTTATTGGCAATTTGCAGCGTAGAAAGGTAAAATCAATTATAAACGAGATTGATTTTTTCCATGCGTTAGATTCAATCAAACTGGCACAAGAAATTCAAAAACGAGCAGAGCATCCGATCAACTGCTTTGTGGAAGTAAATGTTTCGCAGGAAGCAACGAAACAAGGGATTTTCGTAGAAGAGGTGATGGCTTTTATTGAAGCACTCGCTTCGTTCGATAAAATTCGTGTTGTTGGATTGATGACGATGGCCCCGCTCACTGCTTCCAAAGACGAGCAGCATCAGATTTTTAAAGAATTAAAAAGGATTCAACAACAAATCGCTGACCTGCATCTTACACATGCCCCTTGCTTAGAAACGAGTATGGGAATGAGTAATGACTTTCCCATTGCGATCCAAGAAGGCGCAACATTTATTCGTGTAGGAACAGCATTATTTCAATAAAAAAGGAGGTTGACCGATGTCGCTCAAAGAGAAACTGACCAATTTTTTTGGATTGACTGACGAAGAAGATTATTACGAAGAAACATATGCCACTGAAGAACCGGCACGAACAGCATCTAAACCGGCTGTGAACCAAGGAGGAGCTTCTACAGCCTCCAGAACATCCGCGAATACGTATGCATCTGGCCAAGCGGCAACCCGTACAACAAGTCAACCACAAAATCAAGCTTATCAATACAGACAGCAACCTCAAACTGCTGCTTATCAACAATCCTCAGCTGCGGCTGAACGAGTAAGATCGGTACCTAAGACGGAAGAAAAAGTCGTTCCGATGGCGCAACAAAGAACCAATACGAGAGTCAAAGATACAAAAGCAAAAGAAACTTCCTCGCAAGTGGCAGGAAAAATAACGATCGTAGAACCACGTGTTTACTCTGAAGCAATGGGGATTGCGAAGCAAGTCATCAATGGTGATGCTGTACTTGTTAATTTTCATTTAATTGAAGAGTACCAAGCTCGTCGAATAGTTGATTTTTTAACAGGAACAGTGTACGCTGAAGATGGTGATATCAAGCGCGTTGGCGATGAAATTTTTCTTTGCACGCCTAAGGGTATGGAAATTGAAGGCACTGCCCAAACATTAGCAGATACCAATTTTTTTGATATCTAAAGTGAGGAGGAACGCCAATTTTATTCTTGAGATTCGTTAAATTACTGAGTGATGCTGTTTATCTGTATACCATTTTATTAGTGATCTATGCACTTTTGTCTTGGTTTCCAGGAGGGTATCAATCCGCTTTTGGCCGTTTCTTGGCAAAAGTGTGTGAACCGTATTTGAGTTTATTTGATCGATTGAAATTAAGTTTTGCTGGTATCGATTTTACGATTGCATTTGCAATTATTGTCTTACAGCTAGCATCACAAGCATTGATATTGATCCTACAATCAATTTTATTTTAACGTAAGGGGTGGTTATCGGTGAACGCAAATGTCTATCAACATTTTCGAAACGATGAACGCCCTTTTATTGATTCCGCTCAAGGATGGATCGAACAAGTGCAAATGCAGTATGCGCCATACTTGACTGATTTCTTAGATCCAAGACAAGCGTATATCTTAGAAAGCTTGATTCGTCAATCAACGGATTTAAGCTTCCGTTTTTTTGGCGGATACGAAGCTGCTGAAAGACGACGCTGTTTAATTTATCCTGATTACTATGAGCCCACCACCGATGAGTTTGACATGACTTTATTTACGATTCAATACCCGAAAAAATTTACGGTTTTGAGTCATGGAAAAGTTTTGGGCACGTTAATGGGGACTGGAGTCAAGAGGGAATACTTTGGAGACATTCTTTCCGATGGTGAAATATGGCAAGTATTCGTTGCTACTGAAGTCAGTCATTTTATTCAACTACAAGTGGATAAAATCGGCAACGTATCGGTACGTTTGGAAGAAACGAAATATACCGATTTGATCGTGCCTAAAGATGGCTGGACCGAGGAAAGAGAAACGGTTAGTTCATTGCGTCTTGATACAGTGATCTCCGCCGTGTACAACATCTCTCGTCAGCGATCGAAACAGTTGATCGAATCAGGAAAAGTAAAAGTAAACTGGACAGAAGCATTACGACCAGATTTTGTTCTGGATTTACTGGATATCGTTTCAGTAAGAGGATTTGGTCGGATTCAAATACAGGGGTTAGAAGGAACCACGAAAAAAGAAAAAGTTAGATTGTTATTAGGTGTATTACGTAAATAAATCAAAGAGGTGTATAGAATATGGCATTAACTCCATTAGACATTCAAAATAAAAACTTTTCAGTAAAAATGAGAGGCTACAATCAAGACGAAGTCGATGACTTCTTGGATATGATTGTTCGTGATTATGAAGAAGCTGTTCAACGCAATCGTGAGTTAGAGAAATCATTGAAACATGCAGAAGAAAAACTCGAATACTTCAATGAATTGAAAGACGCCTTGAACCAATCCATTATCGTGGCTCAAGATACGGCGGATAAAGTAAAAACAAGCGCAAGCAAAGAATCAGAAGTAATCGTTACTTCTGCCCAAAACCGTGCGGATGAGATGGTTGCTACTGCAGAAAAACATGCCCATGCCTTGATGACCTCAGCAGAAGAAAAAGCCAAAGAGATTTTGACAGATGCAACAAATAATGCACGTCAATTGGCGACAGAAACAAATGACTTGAAGAAGAAAACCAGAGTCTTCCATAACAACTTATTAGTTATGTTGCAAACGCAATTAGAACAAGTGAAGAGCCCTGAATGGGAAGAAATTTTGGCGCCATTTTCAAGCTATGTACAAGATTCCCACCAAGTGATCAGAGAAGTTTTGTCAAAAGAACTTGACAGTGAAAATGGTTCTGGAGTAAACTCAGAAGCAGTGGAAACATTTGATGTGGACATTGTTGAATCAGATGAAAAAATCGTTGATGTAAGTGAAAGCCCTGAAGTGAAAACGTTAGATGATGCGAGAAACTTATTAGACGAGTTGAACAAAACAGATAACAACTAAGACACAGAACAGAAAAATTTCTTATATTTTTCAAGCGAGTTTGGGAGAGTGGAAGCCAAATAAAACCCTGCAAGAAATCAGATCATCTGTGAGTTGCGTTCTTGAAAGAGCTGACTTTTCAAAGACTCGAGTAGAGAACGACGCCTGATCCCGTTACCGATCATCAAAGAATTGTCAAAATGACAATTAAATTTGGGTGGTACCACGAACACGTTCGTCCCTTGCCAGGGACGGACGTGTTTTTTGCTGTGAATCACTGCGATTGGTCCGCAAAGCGGAACAGAGCAGATGATGAACAGTACTAGGCGACCATAGGGAGCGTAGTAACCG